>CAIVCF010000112.1 GCA_903904335.1 uncultured Chitinophagaceae bacterium
AGTTATTTTAACCGAATCAGGTCCGGGTAACAAAGAACCCGATTGTAGTTTATCTTCACCATAAATGGTATTGAGTGAATCAGCTAATCGTTTTAATGCAGGATAAAACTCCCTTCCTTTTTTGATACCTTCATCAATGATCTCATTGGCCGAAGAAAAACTGCCCATTGTATAATCATCCAACGGATGTTTGATCAATATATCGCATAATTCCTCTTCTTTTTTTGCATCTGCATCTTCTCTGAAAAATGCGATCTGCAGTAAAACCTGAAATACATTATTGATTTTTTCTTTTGTTAGCAAGGGGCCCGAAACATTACTGCCGATCACAATATCAGCGCCCATTTCCTTGGCATTGATCACGGGAAAATTTCTAACGATACCGCCATCCACTAATTTTTTATTTTTATAATTCACCGCTGTGAAAATAGTAGGGATGGCCATGCTTGCCCTTGTGGCCTGTACGATTTCGCCGCTGTCTAAAACGATCATATCACCGTTGGCAACATCTGTTGCGATACATTTAAAGCTTCTCGGAAATTTAGTAAAATCTTTGATCTGATGTACAGGAAAAAAAAACTCATTAAACTTTAACCATAATTCTTCTGATTCCAAAACACCGCTCGGAATGCGTAAAGTTTTATTCTCCCAGGGCAATTCAACAGCATATTTTGAATAGTCTTCTTTTTCTTGCATACTGAAAGAACGCAGCGAAGAAGCATTAGACAACAATGTTTCCCAATCCATCTCTCTGCCCATCTGTTCAATCGAATCTGAAGTATAACCGCTGGCATACAGTGCACCAATGATGCTGCCCATACTCGTTCCTGTTACATAATTTATTTTTAATCCGGCTGAATCAATCGCTTTTAAAATGCCGATATGTGCCAAACCTTTTGCACCGCCCCCACTTAAGGTAAGTCCGATAGAAGGCCGCTTGCTTTTATTTTGTGAAAATAAAGTCAGGCTGCATACAATAAGTAATAAGGAAAAAGATATTCGTTTCATGTAAGACTTTGTGAATTTAAAGCAATTTCAAAACATAAATGGGAATCTCTTTTATTTATTTGAATGAATATGTAATGAATACTGACAGAAATCATTGCATGGGCAAAGCAGCCATTTTATCTTGCAATAAAATGAGCATATGCAGAAGGTTGAATTAATGAGCCCCGCCGGAAGCTTTGAGGCATTACATGCAGCCATTCAGGGCGGTGCAGATTCTGTTTATTTTGGTGTGGAACAACTGAATATGCGTGCAAGGGCCACTATGAACTTTCAGATGGATGACCTGAAAGCGGTTTCTTTCATTTGTAAAGAACATCATATCAAATCCTATCTCACTTTAAATACCATTGTGTACGATCATGATCTGGCACTGATGAAAAATATCATCAATGCGGCAAAACTGGCAGGCATTGATGCGGTTATCGCATCCGATCAGGCAGTGATCCATCACGCATTCACTCAAAAATTAGAAGTGCATATTTCAACACAACTAAATATCACGAACATTGAGACCATACAGTTCTATGCACACTTTGCTGATGTGATGGTGTTATCGAGAGAATTAAGTTTGGGACAGATCAAAAGGATATGTGATGGCATTAAAAAAGAAAATATCAAAGGGCCATCAGGAAAATTAATTCAGATAGAAGTTTTTGCACATGGTGCTTTATGTATGGCCGTTTCAGGAAAATGTTATTTAAGTCTGCATACACAAAATGCTTCTGCTAATCGCGGCGCCTGTTTGCAAAATTGCAGAAGAAAATATAAAGTGATAGATCTCGAAGAAGGCCATGAATTGGAAATAGACAATGAATATATCATGTCACCAAAAGACCTGTGCACTATTAATTTTTTAAATGAATTAATTGCAACGGGTGTTTCTGTTTTAAAGATAGAAGGAAGAGGCAAGAGTGCTGATTATGTAAAAACAGTAACACAATGTTACCGCGAAGCCATCGATCTGTATTATGAAGGAATGTTCACCAAGAAAAAAGTGGCAGAATGGATTCAAAGATTGAAACAAGTTTATAACCGTGATTTTTGGGGAGGATATTATTTGGGACAGGAGTTGGGAGAGTGGACAAATACTTCGGGTAGTAAAGCATTGACCAGAAAAATTTATTTAGGCAAGGGCAATCATTATTATCCTAAAACAGGGATTGCGGAATTTTTAATTGAAGCCTATTCATTAAGTGTGGGCGATAAAGTGGCTATCATCAGCCCAACCAAAGGTGTGATTGAAGCAACCATCACATCCTTGCATGTAAATGCACACGGTGCCATGGATACAGCCAATAAAGGCGATCTATGCGCATTTCCTTTTGAAGTTCCTGTAAAGCCTTCCGATAAATTATATAAAATAATTGCAACTGCTGTGGAGGAAAAAGTATAATGCCCATCATTATTCAGCAACGCAGCAAATGTATCGGCTGTAATTATTGTGCAGAGCTTGCTCCCGAACATTGGCGCATGAGTAAAAAAGATGGTAAAGCCACTTTAATTGGAGCCGTACAAAAAAAAGAATTTTGGTCTTTAAAGATCCAGGAAGCAGAAAAAGAAACGAACCTAAATGCTGCAAAAGCTTGTCCCGTGAAGATCATTCAGATACGTTGATTTTACTTTTTCATTTTCTTTAACCACATATAAACAGACCAGATAACAGTGATTCCAAATACAATAAATATCGGGACATAATAGTCCTGTAAAAAATTGTGAAAATAGGTTCCGATCAGTATGTATGCGGAAGCGATACATAATTTAAGTGGTATAAATTCTGCGTTTGACCAACTTGTTTTGATCTTGAAGAAGTTCTTACAAATGATTTTAATTTAAAAAAATTCATCAGTATCAAAGTTACGATGATATCATTTTGCAGATGAACTTTGGTATTTAATGTAAATGATACTGCTGACATCCAGTAGATTTTATCGATAACTCGGTTTCAAGAGGGAAGCATCAAGCAATTATTGCAGCTGCTAATTTTTGCAGATCATCAGTGGTATGCAATGCATTAATAACAGCACGATTTATTTTTTTTCCGGTTGGATCAGGATAAGCGAATGAAGAAATAATTATATCCTGTTTTGCAAAAAAATCTTCATCATATTTTTCAGGAAAAATA
Source organism: uncultured Chitinophagaceae bacterium (assembly GCA_903904335.1). Classification (GTDB taxonomy): domain Bacteria; phylum Bacteroidota; class Bacteroidia; order Chitinophagales; family Chitinophagaceae; genus CAIQDX01. Next base: position 3,131 of record CAIVCF010000112.1, read on the forward strand.
TAAACAGGTAATTCAGGATGAAAGTGAATGTCCTTTCGGTTTGCAAACAGTTCCTGTAATTTTTTTTTATTCCTATTTAAAATGATTCTTTGTTGTTGATATAATTTTTGAGATGCACAAAATGCATATAACATAGCAGGCGAGGGCGGTGTAGTGGCTGCATACCAATTACTCATTCTTATTTTATCGGCTCTGTTTTTATCGCTGCAACTAATAGCACCTGCTTGAATAGTCATGGCTTTTGAAAGTGAATAGGTAATGATGTATTCAATATTTTCTTTTTTAGGTAAACGGCTGTTGATGCCTTCGCCATTGATGCCTAACAAACCCATACCATGACTATCATCAATAATGCAAACGATATTTTGTTCAATCTTATTTAAGAAAGAGAAGTCATACACTTCTGCAGTCAATTGATTGAGTGAATCGCTGAGAATCACAGGTGGGTTGCTATAACTGTTTGCATTGATGGTTTGAACAGTTTCGTTTGCCCAATCTGCAAAAGATAAATTTGAATTCTTATTGATTCGAATGGCAGGATGACAAAATGGTGCATGAAAAAAAGTACTGTCTTTAGCAATGGATTCAACAGATGCTTTACCCGCCGTAAAACCGCTTTGCAGTAAAACGGTATCGGCTGTTTGTATTAGATCAGTTAATATTTTTTCTGTTTCAGAATATAAATTTAATTGCGTGTTGGATATTCTGGAACTGGGAAATACAGCCCCGTACAATTCAATTCCTCTTTGCAGATATTGTAAAAATCGAGGTTCGTGATTCATTCCCAAATAAGCATAACCTGAAAAGAACAGCATTTCTCTGTTGTTGATCAAAGCTGTTCGTCCGGGAGTAAAATTTAACTGAAACATGTGGAACTGAATTATTTTCAAAGTTAATCATATCGGATATTCAACTTTTTATTTGACCAATGAAAAAGACAAATAAGTGTAATTATATTCTTAATAAATATTTACTATTACCGTAGTATCGCTATACTTTTTTAATGATCTCAATTGTTCATCAATCGAATTAACCCAATCTTGTTGTCTTTTAAATCCGCCATGCCCTGTTTCGCTATCATATCGTACTTGGTTTTCACGATATTGATCGTAATACTTTTTAAATAGTTTTGGAATATCCCTTTTATAAGTAGAATCGTAAAAAATGATATTGCTTAGTGATTGCCTGATCTCTCTTGCAAATATTTCAGCAATATCAAAGTGGTGTTGCTCATGTTCTAATATTAAATCACTGAGAACATAACTAAACTTATGTTTTACTTCAGGCTTTACCCAAGATCTGTCGGGTACAAACCAAGCCAATATTGTAAAATGAATTTGATGTTCAGGTGTAACAAAATATCGCTGTTCTAATTTGGATGAAGTTGCAGCCATAAACCGAGAAGCCATATTGATACTATCAGGTTGCTTTTTAAAATCTTTCCAGGTCAGTCGTTTCTTGCTCCATAAAATATTTGGGGTGCTTTCCTGAAATAAAAAAGAATTGGCAACGATGAAGATTATAAATAAAAACGGTTTGATGATAATTCAGTTTATATAAAAATAGATTTTTTTCGTTTTGCTTACTTGAGATAATTAAAAATATTTGTGCTATGACGGATTTGCTGTCGGGATAAGTAAATAAACTTGTTGCTATGAAATTGAACTTTGAACTGAGCGTAGCAACAGGCGATGCCATAAAATGCAAATGCCTGTCTCCAAAACATTACACCATCCATTTGTTCAACTAAATAATAATTTGCTTAAGTTGTGTATTGAAATAACCAATACTTACAATGGCACTAAGCAGATTCTGGCTCGCAATTATTTTTACTTCTGTTGTTTACATTCTGGCAATGCTTACTTGGGGCTCTTCTTATTCCATTGATAATATTGTGAACGGTAAAAAGGATGATCCTATTTTAGTGAAAGAAGTATTTATTGGTCAGCTTCCTTTGTCTTTGCAGGATACATTAGCTAAAGCAAAAGACCATAAATATCAAACAGTAAATAAAGACACTACTTATTTTCTGGATAATACTGTTGTTAAGATCACTACTGGCAAATTAGCAACAGATGGCATCTTACCTACCTGTAAGAATACTATTTTAGATTTAATTATTCCATTGGTCGCATATTTATCATTCTTCTGTGGTATTCTGCAATTGTTGATCGATTCAGGTGCATCAGAAAAATTAGCCAGATTTTTAAGTCCCGTTTTTATAAAAGTATTCCCTGAAATTCCGGCCAATCATCCCTCTATTTCTTATATGATGTTGAATTTTGCCGCCAACTTTTTAGGATTGGATTCTGCGGCCACACCGTTTGGTTTAAAAGCCATGCAGAGTTTGCAGGAGATCAATCCCGATAAAGAAAAAGCAAGCAATTCGCAGATCATGTTCATGTGCCTGCATGCAGCGGGATTAACGTTGATTCCC
>CAIVCF010000113.1 GCA_903904335.1 uncultured Chitinophagaceae bacterium
AATCCTTACGCAATAAAAATAAATGAAACTTTGCCTGTTTATTTTGAGTTTAAGGGCAAGCCTTTAAAGAATTATCAGGTAAGGGCATGGTGTAAAAAGAATGATAAACTGCTGGTTAAGAATTTATATACAACAGATGATAAAGGCTTTGCCAACATTCCTATTGCATATAAAGGTGAGTGGATGATCTCATTGGTGAAAATGGAATTATATGAAAACGTTTCAAAAGCCGAGTATGAAAGTTTTTGGGGCTCTTTTACTTTTGAAAATGGTGATGAATAAAAGCAGATTAGAACATTTTTTTGTTAGTTGTATATTCAATAGATTTGCTCATTAATCATTTATAGAATCAGATATGAAAATTAAATTCATTCTCGTAAGTATTTGTTCAGGCATGATCTTATTTGCCTGTAAAAACGATGCTGCCAAAGAAAAAGCAGAAGTTAAATTAGACACTACAATGGTGGTAGAACCCAAAGTAGATCCTGTGAAATACAATATTGCGCTGGTGGATAATGTAAAAGACCCATCCTGCGGAATGCCTGTAACTGCCGGAATTGGTGATACTGCTCATTTTAATAATAAGACTATTGGCTTTTGCTCTAAAGAATGCAAAGACTTCTTTTTGAAAGACGCAGCAAAGAACTTTACTGCAGTGGAATGGAAAAAATAAATGGATCGTATCAGAAAATCATTGATTGATAAAATGACTCACATTTTTGTGGGTCATTTTATTTTTCTTTCGATAATATAAACTTGCTGAAAGTTTTGAAGATCGGAATGATGGTGAGAAATAAAGCGAGCATCACCGCGATCCCTGAAAAAGTAAATACCCTGAAATAAGGTTGCAAATGATCCATGATAACAGCAAAGAAATTCTTTTGCTGCATATCAACACTTTTGGCAATGCCGCTGCCGATCAATGAGATCCAGAAAATCACTAATGAAATATTCAGCAACACAATGGAGAAGCCGAAATATTTTTTCAACTTTTCCATCAATGATTCATTGAGTTCATCCAGAATAAAAAACACCGAACCTAATAACAGCATTGTGTTGATTCCAATGGTGGCACCCATGGCATGTGCCACTGTAATATGTGTTCCGTGAGTGTATAAATTGATGGCAGGTACAGAAATGGTGATGGCTAATAACAGATTCAGGAATATCCATCCGTCAGAAAATGACAATAATCTGAACGGCAGATGATGAAACTTGAGCTTTGCTTCGATATAACTTTTCCTGAAATTATAAATGATCTTTCCAAGGATTAATAATTCAGTCATACTGATGATAAATGAAACTTCTTTTACGATCGGTGAGGAGGGAACGATATAAGTGTGATGCCCCCAATTGAACATGAGATTAGTAAGTCCGAGAAAATAAAAGAAGAAAGCTGTTTTTGATTGGTTGATCTTTTTATCGCCGCTGATAGATTCCATCACAAACATGGATGTGCCATACACCAGCATATTCCAGGAGCCCACCATCGATCCCAATGCTTTCCACTGAACGGTAAGGTCGCGTACAATATTATTATTGAAATAAGGCAGCAACCATAAATGTGCTTCGGTCATAGTGATGAAATAAAAGATCAAACCTGTTGACCAACTCCATATATAAACCGGAACATGATTAAAGGAGAGAGGAATGGTCTTAAAAAAGTTGATCATGAATAAGATCCAGGAACCGAGAATGATCAAACTGATCCATGGCGGGAATTCCAAGTATTCTCTTCCTGAGAATTTTCCGGCAAAGAAAAAACTAACGATGATCAACAGAATGAATACTTGTATTGAAAACTGAATGATGCCCAATTTTAGCGAATACAATTTTTTCCCGGAAGCTGTAGGTAGAAAATAATAAATGCAACCTGCTGCAGTGGAGAAAATAAAATTAATGACAAGATAAACATGCAGCGGTCTTGTTTTTTGAAAGGAAAGCTGCTCCTTTAAAAATGGAGGTAATATATATTGCAAGCCTCCTATCGACCCGAAGAAAAGTCCGAGCAGTAAAGAACTTAATCCCAATACAATAAATAAGCTTCCTAATTTTTTATGATCCATACTATTTATTGTTTTTATAAGTGCTTGCATTAGTATCTACATATTCTAAAAATGCGATTACCTCATCAATTTCTTCTTTGGAGAAATGAAAATTAGGCATGCGGGCTCCTCCGTACTGCAAAAATGTTCTGGCATAAAGAGGACCTCTGTTCTTGTCGGAAATAACGGTGGTTAGTTCCGGTCCTAAAAAACCTCCCATGCCAAACAATTGATGACAGGAAGTGCAATTATTCTTTTGATAGATATTTTTTCCCGCCTGCTGCTGCAAACTCATCACCGAAGCCGTGTTGGTGCCATCGGTATAGACCCAGGCACTGTAGCTGATATATGAAATGAACAAAACAATAAAGATGCTCGTCTTTTTCAAGTTCTATATGATTTTAGTAGACAATAAAAGAACGGGCAAATTTGCTTTGAATGCTGCTAATTGAATATGATTAATATCATGTTTTTGATACTTATGCGGTTTGTTATGGTAACGGGGTTGCGAAGTTCCAAAGGAACCCCTTCGGGTCACACTCATGCAACAAATCATTTTGCAACGATCTTGAATCAATCAAAAAATATCAAATTCGATTATTTTTCCTGCAGCAAAGCTTCTTTTGCTTTTAACAAACCTTCTTTGGTTGCTTTAGAAACTTTAGGATAAGAGAGATGTAGTTTTTGAAATTGCTGATAAATAACAGCACC
>CAIVCF010000114.1 GCA_903904335.1 uncultured Chitinophagaceae bacterium
AGAATGAAAATAAGGGAAGCAGTTTCGGAATCGGTTCTTATTATTCAACAGAGTATAATTACAAATCTGTTGGCGCAGATATTCATTTCTCACAAAAAACAAAAAACAGAAATGGAGAATTCAGTGCAAAGGCACAGGCTTATTTTGATAAAGTAACGATGATCTATCCATCAGAATTTATTCCCGCTCCTACAATAACAACTACACCCACCGGAACAATTATAGTAACAACAGCCAGTGGTAAAACAACTGTTTTAACAACGGGCGGAACCACCACCACTACCGGAGGTGAAAAACATCTTCCAACCAGTCCTCGTAATACTTTTACCGGAACATTATCTTATTCGCAGATAGTAAATAAACGTTTGCAGCTATTGTTTACAATGGATGTTGTTGGACAGAACGGATATCTTGGATTGCCTTTTCATCGCGTATATTTTGCAAGCGGAAAGGATACTATTGAAAATCTTCCGTCAACAAGATTTAAACTTCCTATCGGTTTTCGATTGAATTATTTTATGGGTGATAATATTATTTTCAGAACCTATTACCGATATTATACGGATGATTGGGGAATCATATCCCACACTGCAAGTATTGAGATACCGGTTAAAATAACGGCTTTCTTTTCTATATCGCCGTTTTACCGATATTATACGCAAACTGCATCAACTTATTTTGCACCTTATGGACAACACAATCCGAACGAACAATATTACACGAGCAATTATTCCTTGTCGGCATTTCAAAGTAATTTCTTTGGGGTTGGCTTCAGAATTGCACCACCTAAAGGAGTATTCGGTTGGCAGAACCTGAATTCTCTTGAAATGCGTTATGGGCATTACTCTCAAACAACCGATCTTGTTTCGGATGTGATCTCTTTTGAATTTAAGTTTAAATAGACAGATTAATATATAAAAAGGTTTTGGATTTTCTTTATTAAAGTAATCCAAAGCCTTTTTGTTTATTGTATTAATTTCGGCAATCAAAAAGCAGTTTAATGTCGATTGAGATTAATCATTTATTGAAACAATACGGCGAACAAAAAGCGGTGAATGCTATTTCATTCACCATTAATAAAGGAGAGATTGTTGGCTTTCTCGGTCCCAATGGTGCAGGTAAAAGCACAACGATGAAGATCATTACCGGTTATTTGGCACAGGATGCAGGAACAGTAAAAGTTTGCGGTATTGATGTACAAGAAAGTCCCATCGAAATAAAAAAGAAAATAGGTTATCTCCCCGAATCAAATCCTTTGTATTCCGATATGTATGTGAAGGAATACTTGCAATTCGTAGCAGGAGTTCATTCAATTGTTAATCGTGATTCGGCAATCGCAAGAGTGATCGAATTAACCGGATTGCAGATCGAACAAAAGAAAAAAATAGCACAATTATCAAAAGGATATAAACAACGAGTTGGCTTGGCTGCTGCATTAATCCACGATCCCGAAGTTTTAATTTTAGATGAACCTACGAGTGGGTTGGATCCCAATCAAATCATTGAGATAAGAAATGTAATTAAAAATCAGGGTCAGCATAAAACCGTTTTATTTTCATCCCATATTTTGCAGGAGGTGCAGGCTGTTTGTGACAGAGTGATCATCATCAATAAAGGGAAGATCGTGGCAGATGATACGGTTGCTCATCTGCAAAACGCTAACAAACAATCACAGATCGTGACAATACAATTTGATGCTGCAATTGAGCCAAAATGGTTGCAGTCACTGGATTCCGTGCAAAATGTAAGAGAGATACAACCATTCAGATTCAGTATTCAAAACACAAATCCTGAGTTGGTTCGTAAACAAGTCTTGGAGCTTTCTTTGCA
>CAIVCF010000115.1 GCA_903904335.1 uncultured Chitinophagaceae bacterium
CAAGAGGAACAAGAAAATAAGTAAAGGATATTGCATCATAAGAAAAGCTTCATCAAAAGATGAGGCTTTTTAGTTTTACAAATTGTCTCACAAAACCACCCTTTTATGAAACTCATATTAATCCCAAATGGTAATTGAGTTAACCATTGCAAAACGCAACAAAATCAGCCCATAATTGGTTAGATTCTACTAATTTCTTCGCTACATTATAAAATAAGCAGCCCATAGAACATAAGTTTTATGGGCTTTTTTATTGCATATTCTTCTGTAAAGCAATGGATGTTTTCAATGATTAATTTACTATAACATTATTTTGCACGATAACATTTTATTTGTTATTGTGCATTAATTATGTTATTATTGAATAACAATGCAAGAAATGGAACAATATATTGCACAAAACTTCGGCTTAAATGCAGGAATAAAACCACTCAAAAAAGAGGAGTTAGTTAACCTGCCTTTATACCTAAAAGCTAATTACAGCCTTTCTCATGGTGTACTAAATGGCAAGCAGTTAATCTGGGCAAACGTTTTAAACAATGAAAATAGCACACCCGATCAATTGAAAAAGCAAGGCCATCAGCTTCGCCAAATCTTTCATGCTTCGGTGGTATTTGTTTTTAATAAACTCGATAGCTGGCAGCGTAAAAGGCTCATAGAAAAACAGGTGGCTTTTGCGCAACCATTTAAACAGCTTTTTATTCCGGAATTGTTCATGCAGTTAAATGATGTGGCAGGCAACAATAATATTGCAGCGCCTCTGGTCGAAAAATTTACGGCTCCGGCCCAATTTGCAATTCTATATCATTTGCAAGTAAGATCCCTGGAGCAAAAAACATTTCAGGAAATAGCTGAGTTCCTGCATTATTCCGCCATGACCATCACTAGGTTAATCAAAGAAATGCAAAATGCTCAGTTGCTTTCTGTAGAAGGTGCAAAAGAAAAGTCAATAAAATTTAATCTGCCCAAAAAAGAACTCTGGCAAAAGGCATTGCCATTGTTTATTTCACCGGTTCGTGAAATTTGTTTTACCGACCAATTGCCAAATGATAATTATTTAAAGAACGCTGGCGATACCGCATTAGCAGCTTACAGTATGCTTTCTGAAAGCGCACAAAAAACTTATGCTATTGGCAAAGATGAATTTCGTTCTTTAAAATTGGATAGCAGTTTTAAAAATTTGGATCGTAAGAATGGCAATTTTAAAATAGAAGTATGGCATTACAATCCTATTTTACTTTCTCAGATCAAGGAAGTCGACAAATTATCTTTGTACTTATCCATGCAAAATGATCAGGATGAAAGAATACAAAGAGCATTACAATACCTTTTAAATGATATGCAATGGTAATTGGCTTAGATATTTTTATAGAACATTTTCAACCCTACAATGATCACTATATCTTAATTGGTGGTGGTGCCTGCGATTACCAGATGCTGCAAAAAGGGTTGCCCTTCCGGGCCACTAAAGACCTCGATATTATTTTAATCATCGAAGCTCTTTCCGATGAATTTATAAATCATTTTTGGCAGTTTATAAAAGATGGTGAATATGCAATTGCAGAAGTGGGTGATAAAAAAAGCTTTTATAGATTCATCAAACCTAATGCTGATGGCTATCCCCGTATGCTCGAATTATTTTCCCGTAAACCGGATATGATAAAAGAAATTCCGGGCATGTACCTAACAGATATCCCTACAGGTGAAGAAGCTTCCAGTTTATCTGCCATTCTATTGGATGAAGAATATTACAACTTTGCTCTGGTAAATACACAGTTCACAAATGGACTACATCTGGCAAATGAAATAGCTCTGATCTGCTTAAAGGCAAAAGCATTTTTAAATAACACAAAACGTAAAGCAGAAGGCCAGATTATTCAACAGGATGATATCACAAAACACAGGAATGATATTATACGTCTAACAGCAACACTAACTCCTACTACTATCGTGTCAACACCTAATAAAGTAAAAGAAGATTTACTTCAATACATAAAAATCATCCGGAATGAAAACCCTGATATCAAGCAGGTTTTAAAAGATCAGGGTATGGCTAATATCAGTTTGCAACAAATCATCGACCAATTAATTAGCTCTTTCAGTTTAGAAAGCTAAATTTCCCAATTAAGGTCAGTTCTATATTTCTAATTTAGCGGGCTAATGAATACAAATAGACAAAGGATTTGCAATGAACCATACTTCTAATAGATTTGTTTTGTGAACAATAATCATCTGCAAATATTCAAATCACTTTTTAAAGGGCGTGAAGATGTTTTTGCATTGCGTTGGGAGAAAGATGATAAAAGTGGTTATATGCCCGCATATAAATTGGATTGGAATGCTTATGCTAAGCACAAGGCTAATGGCGGCACATTAAAGAACTTTCCTGATAAAACATTTCTTTCATTAACCGATGATAGAATTGAAAACCATCTGTCGGGCAGGGAAACAATTGGTATTTGAGGATAGGCTTTTGTATTTGGCCCTATCGAAATTACCGGATAAGCTATATTGTCTATAAAACGACAATTTTTATAAAACAACTATATGGTCGGTTGGATAAATAAGTGAACTATTAAAAGATCGAACAAAATCAATCCGTGATCGGTTAGATGCTACTAATATCTCCGCTACAAAGAAGGAAATGAGTCATATCACAATTGTTATATCGGCTTTGTTGGTCAGTTATCTTTCCGGTTTTGAATCAAATGCATCTTTTTTTAGGAGAAAAAGGAGTTCTATAATCGATAGGGTCAACTAAAAATGGATCTTTACATTTACACCCATTGATACGGAATAATAGCTAAACTTATAAATATGAAAATAAAGTTTAAAAGTATTTCATTGGCGATTATACTATTCCTCTTTATTCAAAATTCTTCTTTTTCCCAAATACATCAGTTTGAATTAGGAGGCGATAATTTTCTTCTGGATAAAAAACCATTTCAGATCATCAGTGCTGAAATGCATCCGGCGCGTATTCCAAAAGAATACTGGAGACATCGTATCCAAATGGCAAAAGCAATGGGTTGTAATACGATTGCCGTTTATATTTTTTGGAATTACCATGAATTGAAAGAGGGTCTGTTTGATTTTACTACAGAAAATAGAAATATTGCTGAATTCATTAAAATATGCAAACAAGAGGGGATGTGGGTTTTATTGAGACCCGGTCCTTATGTGTGTGCCGAATGGGATTTCGGGGGCTTACCAACCTATCTTCTAAAAATACCTGATATTAAAATTCGCTGCATGGATAGCAGGTTCATGAATGCAGTAACCAGATATGTGAACAGATTAGCTAAAGAAGTTATGGCTTTGCAGTGTTCTAACGGGGGACCTATTTTAATGGTTCAGCTCGAAAATGAATATGGCAGTTATGGGAACGATAGAAACTATATAAAAGAATTAAAAAGGCTATGGACAAGTAATGGGATCAAAGTTCCGTTTTATACCGCCGATGGTGCCACAGATTATATGCTGGATGCCGGTTCTATCGAGGGCGCCGCGATCGGTTTGGATAGCGGGAGTAGTGATGCCGACTTTGAAACCGCAAAGAAACACAATCCCAATATTCCTGTATTCAGCAGTGAAACATATCCCGGATGGCTAACGCATTGGGGAGAAAAATGGGCAAGACCCGATACCAGCGAGCTTAAAAAGGAGATGAAATATTTATTGACCAATAAGAAAAGTTTCAATCTTTATGTTGTTCATGGAGGAACGAATTTTGGCTTTACTGCCGGCGCCAATGCTTTTTCAGCAACACAATTTCAACCAGATATTACCAGCTATGATTATGATGCACCAATCAATGAGCAAGGCAATGCAACCGCAAAATATTATATGCTGCGTAATTTAATCAAGCAATATGTAACATATCCTGTTCCTGAAATACCAAAGCCCATTAAAACGATCTCTATTCCTGCAATTTCGTTGAAGAAAGTATATAATTTATGGAATTATGATGCAGTGTCTTTCCAATCGGCCCAACCAAAGCCCATTGAGGCATTCGATCAGAATCAGGGATTGATATCCTATAAGACAAAATTAGTGGGCCATAAAAGCGGCAAACTAAAAATATGGGAACCGCACGATTATGCATTGGTGTTCCTAAATGGAAAATTCATAGACAGCATTTATCGAGATGGCGGAAAATGGGAAACCAATCTGCCAAAATCTGATGTTAAAAATCCTGAATTGGAGATCGTTGTAGAAGGAATGGGACATATCAATTTTGCGCAATTCATGATCGACCGGAAAGGAATTACGGACCGTGTTACCTTAAACGGAATGACTTTGATGGATTGGAAGATCACACCCTATGCAGTAGATGAAAAATTTATTAAGAATCAACAGATCAACTTCAACAAACCTGTAACAAACAATAATTATTGCAATTTCTTTAAAGGGAATTTTGAATTGAAAGAAACAGGGGATACTTATTTCAATTTAAGTAATTACAGCAAAGGGATATTGTACATCAATGGGCATAACCTCGGGCGCTACTGGAACAAAGGCCCACAACAAAAATTATATTGTCCGGCGTCCTGGTTAAAAAAGGGTAGCAATGAGATCATTGTTTTTGATCTGCTGCAAAGTCAGGAAAAGAATATTTCAGCTGAGGATGTAATGTGATCTGTAAGCTTATAGCTATACATTAACTCTGAAAAGGACATTTTATGAAATGCCTTAGGTATTATTCATCATATGTTGGGTAATGACAGGGAAATTGAACAAAATCATCCTGGTATTTGATTCAACTAAAATGGGAATAGGAATATGGCTTGCAAAGGAAGGTTTTTGATGCTGTTTATACACATGTCTCATCTTAAATATTTTAAATAACTTGCTCTAATTGTTAAGAAAAATACAAATAGAAAGATCAATTTATTTTTAGCGAAGGATTATCTCAAGACTAGAGTCTAACCATTAAACAGGATAATACGGGTAGGTATCAATGACATTAATCAAGTTAAACAGAATTAAATGTATATAACACTGCAACCCTGGAAAATTGAAGATGCTTCATTGCTGGCTGACAACTATAACAATATCCATATCTGGAATAATCTTCGGGATTATATTCCCCATCCTTACACTTTAGCGGATGCGGAAAAATTTATTGCTTGCCAAATTGAATTGTTTCCAACACAAAACTTTGCCATCACGAATGAGCAGGTGATCGTTGGAGGTATTGGAATTGCATTGTTGGATGATGTGTATAGAATGAATGTTGAATTGGGTTATTGGGTTGCTGAACCTCTTTGGGGACAAGGTATAGCAACGATCGCAGTTGGCCTTATGACCAATTATGTTTTTGAAAATTTTGCCATCAATCGCATCGTTGCAGAAGTTTTTGATTATAATAAAGCAAGTATGCGGGTGTTAGAGAAAAATGGATTTTATTTAGAAACTGTGCGACGGAAAGGTATCCTGAAAAATGATCTATTAACCGACGATTTTGTTTGGGTAAAACAAAAGATCTACTAATTAAAATTTTACTGTTTTTTATTCCAATCATCGTGAACGCATAGCGAATATTACTATGACTGAAACGCTTTACTATAATCTGTCCATGCGAAAAAAAGATTAACCAAGAACAAAAAAAATGTATGATCAAAAAAAACATTGCAACCAACGAATTCGGATTTGTATTTAATCCATCTACCGGTGATTCTTTCAGTAGTAATCCGGTAGCTGCAGACATCATTCAACTGATGAAGGACAATCATTCCTTGAATGAAATAAAGAAGATACTTCTGGATAAATATGAAGTTGATAAAATGACCATCGAAAAAGATGTTGATGAATTTGTTGGTCTGTTAAAAGAAAATAATTTACTCAACAAATAAAACTGCAAGCATGCCTGAAAATAAAAAGCCCATTGTTATTGCTGTTACAGGATTAAATGCAATTGATAGTCCGGGGCCCGGAGTGGCTGTGATCAGAGCTATACGCGATGGAATAAAAGTTCCTATTAGGATCGTTGGTTTAGCTTATGAAAGTCTGGAACCGGGCATTTATATGGATGGCATTTGCGATAAAACCTATCAGATTTCTTATCCTGCAGCCGGTGCAGAGATTTTGTATCAATCCATAAAATTCATTCACGAAAAAGAAAATATTGATGTCATCATTCCCAATTTCGATGCAGAATTGTACAATTTCATCACGATCGCGCCACGATTAAAAGCACTGGGCATTCATTCGTTTTTGCCAAGCTTCGAAATGTTTGATGCAAGAGATAAATTGAATTTATATGCATTTGGAAAAAAGCACGATCTCCTTGTTCCAAAAGACAAAGCGATATATACCGTATATGAACTTAATCAGATCGGAGAGGAGTTCGGATATCCCTTGGTTGTAAAAGGTAAGTTCTATGAAGCAGTGGTGGCCTACACTTTAGAGCAAGCACAAAAAGCATTTTATAAAATTAGCGGTAAGTGGGGGTTGCCTATCATCGTTCAGCAATTCATCAATGGCACTGAAGTAAACATTGCTGCATTGGGCGATGGAGAAGGAAATGCGGTTAGTATCATTCCAATGAAAAAAATGTATATCACCGATAAAGGAAAAGCCTGGGCCGGAATAACATTAGAAGATGATGCCTTGCTCAATCTGGCAAAAAAATTTGTTGCTGCTACCAAATGGCGAGGTGGTTTCGAAATTGAAATAATGAAAACAGCCAATGATGAATTATATATCATGGAGATCAATCCAAGATTCCCTGCATGGATCTATTTATCGGCAGGTGCCGGGCAAAATCAGCCTGCGACATTGGTTAAGATGGCATTAGGTGAAATGG
>CAIVCF010000116.1 GCA_903904335.1 uncultured Chitinophagaceae bacterium
ATTTCTTTTTGCACAATACTTGTTGGCACATTCCAATAAGGACTGAAGACAATGTATTTGAGATTGCCATTAAAAATAACCGTGCTGTTTGATGCTTTGCCAACGATCACATTCATATCAAATATTTGTTTACCGCTATCATACACATGCATTTTGTATTCCGGAATATTCACCATGATATAATTAGTATCTTTTTCAGGCGGCATCCATCGTACACGTTCCATGTTCACCAATAATTGTTGGATGCGTTGTTTAACGGGAACATTCAATTCCTGGATCATTTTCGCGCCTATCACTCCATCAATACTTAATCCCATTCTTCGCTGAAACCTTTTGGCAGCAAGAAATAATACGGAATCATATTTTTGAGAACTGTCAGCAACACTCATATCACCCAATAAAAACAAACGATTTTTTATTTGTACAATGATCTCTGACGAATCTCCTTTTTTTAATAATAATTTTGCAGCAGCAGGAATGGAATCCCAAGTGTTTGCTGTTATTTTATCCAAATCAAAATACTTAACGAGATTTTCCTGCAGTAATTTGTATTGTGCGTTCAATGGCTTGAATTGATCGGTCGCAGTGAGTTTTGATTTTAAAGATGAGTCGAGCAATGCGGTGAGATCAACCTTTTTTCGCGGAATGAACCATCCTAATTCTTCAGCATCAATATCACTTCCCTTGTACACTTTTGCAGCATACTTAAAAAATTGCCCGGTAAATAATAATTCCGTTTGTTCAATATCAATTTTCTTTTTGTGATCCTGTGCATCCTTTTCCAATGCTTCATACAAACCAAATAAGGGTGCATTGTACAAACTGCTATCCTGCAGATCGCTGATGGTATTGTTTAATAAGTTGATGAAATTATGCGATTGTTCCACCAATCCGCTGCTGTCGAACCATGCATATTCATAATTACGTTGTTTGTAAAAATCAAGATACTGATCTTCGAATATTTTAAACTCCGAATGGCCGGCTAAAAAATTCTCTACCTGCACACTGTCAACAAATAGATTATTGAAAGAAGTTTTTCCATTGATAGTTGTATCTCTTTCAATTCTCTTTTTTTGTTTATTGTTACAAGAAATTAAAATAAGGATCAGTGAAATAAAAATGAAAGTGTGTTTATGTTTCATGGAATATGGTCTTGCGTGAATATAGCTATAAATTTATTAATAAGGCAGCAGCCGTAATTCCGGCTGTTTCAGTACGCAAACGTGTATTGCCCAATGATACGGGCAAATAATTTTTTTGAATAGCTGATTTAATTTCATCCGAAGTAAAATCGCCTTCAGGGCCGATGAGCATTTGTACGCTGTTTTCAATTTTCAGTTGACCGAGTGTTTTTTTCTCATTCTCTTCGCAATGTGCGATAAGTTTTTGTATGTATGAAGATTGATCAATGACTATTTGTAATGAAGTAGGCATCTGCAACACCGGCAACCATGTTTGTTGACTTTGCAACATGGCAGCAATTAAGATATTGTTCATTCGGTCAAAACGAAAATGCTGGCGTTCTGTTCTGCTGCATAATAAAGGAATGATCTCAGTTACGCCAATCTCTGTTGCTTTTTCCAAAAACCATTCGAAACGGGTTGTATTTTTTATTAATGAAACAGCGATGCAAATTTTCTTTGATTTTTTTGTTGTGAAATTTAATGATTCAATCTTTACAGCACAGTTTTTCTTATCGGCTTCAGCGATGGATGCAGTGAATAAATTCCCTTTTCCATCGGTTAAATGCAGCTTTTCGCCAATTTTCATCCGCAAGACCTGAACGCAATGCCTGCTTGTTTCTTCACTCAGGATAAAATGAGAGGCATTATTCAAAATATTTTTCTCGTAGAAGTAAGGAATCGTCATAAAACAAAAGTATTCTATTGAATCTAAAGGTTAAAAAACAGAGTTAACATTTATTTACGCTTTATTCCGCAGCTTTTGATTTTAATTTGCACTCTGTAATAAAAAATTTCTGCTATGAAAAAGTGTTTGATGATTATTTTATGTTTTATTTCTGTTTCTTCTTTTTCTCAATTCAGTCTTGGTGTTAAAGGCAGCTTTCAAATGGCAAAATTGTTCGACAAAGGCAGCAACCAGCAATATTACGACCTATCGAATATCAATACCATTCAGGCAGGCCTGGTTGTAGAAAAAGACTTGAGTAAATATTTTTTCATTCAATCAGGAATTTTATATACCCAAAAAGGCGGGTTTAAACAATTTACAGGTTTAGCAGTTGGAGGTACTACTTCAACATTGAAAGTAAACTATATCCAAGTTCCATTAAATATTGCTTATAAAGAGAATATTAATAAACACATTAAATTGTTGTTAGCTGCAGGATTTTATGGTGCAGTAGGCATTTCAGGTACAGAAAAGGGATATGACCAAACTCCGTCAGGCACAACAACCGTTGACAGAAAAGTACAATTCACAAACAGCGCCGTTTATGTAAATAATGAGACTTTGGTGAAGCCGGTTGATTTTGGATATGATGTATCAGGAGGAATTGAATGGAAAAAGTTCCAGTTTACTATAGATTTCAGCCGCGGATTCCAAAGTATTTTTCCAGTAGGCTCAACCAATTTTGCCGTTCAAACATTAGGAGCTTCCGCTGTTTATTTATTGCCTTGGAAATAAAATTATTATTTCTTGATAAAATAAAAAAGGTTCACAAAAAATGTGAACCTTTTTTATTTTATTTACTGTACTAATTTATTTAATTAAAACGGAGCATCCCCTTCAAAGCCTTCGTCAAAATCTCCACCATTCATTTTACTTCCTTTTTGAATAAAGAACTTCGCTCCTTCGCCGCCGCCTGGATTAGGAACTGGTGATGGGCCAACGGGTTTCCAACTACCTCCCGGCAAACCGGGCTCATTTAATTCTTCAAATTTTTGTATATGCAGCAAGGCTTTGAGCTTAATGGTATCTAATGCGCCATTACGATGCTTTGCAATTTTAATATGCGTTTCACCACGTGTATCTTCTCCCATTTCGTTGGTGAAATTCTCATAATATTCCGGACGATAAATGAACATTACCATATCTGCATCCTGTTCAATCGCACCTGATTCACGCAGATCACTTAACTGCGGCATCTTACTTTCTTTTCTTGTTTCAACCGCACGACTTAATTGTGACAATGCAATGATGGGAATATTCAATTCCTTCGCCAATGCCTTTAAGTTTCGTGAGATATTACTGATCTCCTGTTCACGGTTACTGCCTCGATCGCCAGTTCCGCTCATCAATTGCAAATAATCGATGATGATCAATTTTACATGATGTTTGTTCACCATCCTCCTTGCCTTTGCACGAAACTCGAAAATATTCAGTGCTGCAGTATCATCAATAAACAAAGGAGCTGTTTCTAATCTTTTAATTCCTTTTGTGTGGAGTTGCTGGTATTCGTGGTCTTCCAATTTACCGCGTGAAATTTTTTCCATGTGAATTTCACTTTCGGCACTTAAGATACGTTGTACCAATTGCGAAGCACTCATTTCCAAGCTGAAGAAACCAACTGCAGTAGGCTTAACAGGATGTAATGCAGCATTACGTGCCAGATTCAATGCGAATGCGGTTTTACCAACTGATGGACGTGCCGCTAAAATAATTAGATCCGTTGGTTGCCATCCGTAAGTAATCCTGTCCAATGATGCAAATCCGCTCGTTACCCCTGATATATCATCTTCCTGTGTTCTTAACTGATCTATTCTTGTAATCGCCTTGGCTAAAACATTACCAATGTCTTCAAAATTTTTCTTGAGATAATTATTGGTGATGTTGAACATTTTTGTTTCACTGTCATCTAACAGATCAAAAACATCGGTACTGTCTTCATAAGCATCACCGATAATTTCTCCGCTGATACGGATCAGTTCTCTCTGAATAAATTTTTGAAGGATGATTCTGGCGTGGGCTTCAATATTGGCAGTACTTACAACAGCATTGGTCAATTTGGTAACATAATACGGACCGCCAACTACATCTAATTGTTCTTGTCTTTTTAATTCTTCAACAACGGTTAAGATATCAATGGGCACACCGCGTTGCTGCATATCCATCATCGCTTTGAAAATAGTTTGATGTGCTTCTACATAAAAACATTCAGGCTTCAGATTCGTATCAACCAAACTATCAAATGCACTCTTCTCCAACATGATGGCACCCAACACAGCTTCTTCCAATTCTTTTGCCTGCGGAGGCACTTTGCCGTACACCATTGTACTCAGGTCAATACTTCCTTTTCTTCTTTTTTTATCGCGATTTGTATTGGTGATTTCCATCCTGGTTCAAAACATTAAAG
>CAIVCF010000117.1 GCA_903904335.1 uncultured Chitinophagaceae bacterium
AAAATGATTATCAAAGAAAGTAGTGTCTTGTGCAGAAGCGGTTAAAGTCGCGAGAAGTAAGATAAGAAAAATTGATCTTTTAATGGGATATAACATTTATATTTTATTTTTTTGAAGAAATAATATTTATGAAAATAATAATTATTTCAAACATATAAAAATATATTCTTACGCTTATCCATTCACCAAATTAAAATGCAATTCTCCAAAATTTTGCAGAGAAGATAATTTTAAATCAGCAGCAGCCCAACGTTCTTCTTTTAATTGTGCATGATTGGGAACAATAACACATTTCATCCTTGCTGCTTTTGCTGCGATCATGCCATTAAATGAATCTTCAAAACAAATACATTCAAAAGGAGAACTGTTTAATTTTTCCGCACAGTTCAAATACACTTGGGGATTGGGTTTGCCGAATTCCAAATCTTCAGCAGATGCAGTTGCCTGTACATATTTTTCCAACTGCAATAATTCAATCACCAGATCAATTAATGCCTGCGGCGAAGAAGTGGCCAAACCGATCTTGAAATTTTTTTTGTGAAAGAAATCAAATATGTAAGGTACTCCGGGTAAGATGATCGGGTTCTTTTTTATTTTTTCTAAAACAACGCTGATAATATTTTCTGCAACTTTGGGAACTTCGGTTTCAGCGATTTTAAAATAAGCCAACCACTGCTCTACAAACTCTTTTGTTCTTAATCCGGTAGAAGAGAGGTATTGTTCATTACTGAGTTTGATATGGTATGCTTCAAATACTTCCGCAGTTGCTTCCTGCCACAAGGGCTCACTGTCGATCAGTAAGCCGTCAATATCGAAAATAACTGTGTTTAATTGCATGATCTGTTTTTAAATGACAGATAAAATTTTTCGCTTGCCTTTACCTCACCCCCAACCCCTCTCCAAAGGGAGAGGGGCAAGGGACAAAAAATATTTATACATCTGTTTTTAATGATTGCAAATGTATCTGCATCAAATGAAACTGACAGAATTTTAAAACAATAACGCATAGTTCATCAATTACATTACATTCCTTATATTGCAAATCATTGTCTGCCAAAACTAACTGAAATGAAATTAAGTGAGAGACTTAAGAATGTAAAGATCGTTCGCTCATTCATATATGTAGTGGTGGGTGCTGCAACTTATCCGGGATTGGTACTTGTAAATAAGATCAGCATTCAGGGTACAGAACATTTAAAAAATCTTCCCAAGAAAAATGTATTGTTTGTCAGCAATCATCAAACTTATTTTGCTGATGTAATTACTTTCATCCATATTTTTTGTGCCGTTAAATGGAGAAAGCAAAACAGATTAGGCCTTCCGTATTATTTGATCAATCCCTTCACCAATTTATATTTTGTTGCTGCTGAAGAAACCATGAAAGGCAGTTGGATAAGTCGCTTATTCATTTTGGCAGGGGCCTTAACGGTTAAGCGTACCTGGCGTGCTGAAGGTAAAGAAGTACAACGCGGATTAGACCCATCAGATACCCGAAAAATAAATAAAGCATTGGAAAATAATTGGGTCATTACTTTTCCGCAAGGCACCACCAAACCATTTGCACCGGGAAGAAAAGGAACAGCATATATCATCAAAAATAATCAACCGATTGTAATACCCGTTGTAATCAATGGGTTTTGGCGGGCATTCACTAAGAAAGGACTGAGCTTTAAAAAGAAAGGTTCTTTATTAAGCATTCGATTTAAAGAACCGCTTGTGATTGATTACTCACAAGGTATTGATGAAATTTTAGAACAAGTGATGGACTCGATCGAACAAAGCAAAAAATTCATGATGAAAGGAAAACATCATTTAATTAATGCTTTGGATAAATAATTTTTAAGGATGTGGAGTAAAGAATGCTTTTAATTCACTTGCATCATCCGGTTTCATCTTCCCGCTTAATATTAATCGAAGTTGTCTTCTTCTTAATGCACCTTCATGTATTTTTTTCTCATGCTCACTTTCAGGAATAACAGGCGGAACAGGCCTTGGCTTTCCGTTAGGATCTAATGCAACAAAAGTAAAGAAGGCTTCATTGCTCTCATATTGATATTGATGCAAACTGTCTTCGCCCCAAACCTGCACATGCACTTCCATCGAAGTATTGAATGCCCTTGCTATCTTCGCTTCAATATGAACAATATTGCCCAGTTTGATGGGGTTCTTAAAACTTAAATGATCCACGCTCGCTGTCATGCAGGGTGTGTTGCAATGTTTCATTGCGGCCATTGCAGAAGCAATATCCATCCAATACATCAATCGTCCACCCATCAAATTACCGAATGTGTTGGTATCATTCGGTAATACAATTTCATTCATCACTGTAAAACTTTCAACTGCTTTTTTTCCTTCCATGAAATATTATTTTAGTGCTAAGTTAATTTTTAAAAATGAATGTTTGACCAACTGCATATCTTTTGGCGACTATTCTTGCGTCGCACTCTTGTGCGCTTTGTTCTTTATGCAGCAATTAAATAATTACATTCTCTAAAGTTTTCAAATAAGCATCATCCACATCAGCACCAATTCCAAAACCATCGGGAAGAATTAATTTCATGCCATCGTAACTCATTCCATTGATAACAGGATCTGCCAATTGACCTAATAAACAAGTATCCAAATCGTAAAATTGTATGTTCTTGTTTGCCATTGCAAAATGAACATTGGCAGTTAATGCTAACCTGCTTTCTAGCATACTGCCTAACATACAAGACATATTATTCTTTTCGGCTACAGCATTAATTTTTATTGCTTCGTTAATACCGCCGCTTTTGGCAAACTTAATATTGATATAGGTTGCAGCATTGTTTCTGATAATTCTTTCTGCATCATAATGTGTGAAAACACTTTCATCAGCCATCACAGGAATGGGAGAGAGCTTGCAAAGCTGCGGTAATAATTCGTCATTATATTTTCGCATCGGTTGCTCACAAAACTGAATATTATAAACAGCTAATTGTTGCAAGGCTTTAACAGCATCATTAAACTCCCATCCTTGATTGGCATCAATCCGCAAAACAGTTTTTTCGCCAATTGCGTTTCTGATTTGTTTCATTCTTTCTATATCATCATCCACCTTTTTCCCCAATTTTACTTTGATCATGGTAACTCCATCATCCACAAATTTCTTGGCCGTTGCAGCCATATTTTCGGCTGAATCGATCCCAATGGTTAGATCGCTTTCCAATTCTCTTTTTTCACCGCCCAAAAACTTATACAAAGGCTGCTGTGCATGCTTTGCAGCAATATCATACAATGCCATATCAAATGCGCTTTTGGCCGTATAATTGCCTGCAATGAATAAATGCAACTCATTCAATCGGTCATCAATACGCAACGCATCTTTTCCTTTCCATAATGTTGCAAAATCTTTTGACAGTTCAAAACAAGTATTTTGTGTTTCACCCGCGATCATAGGAAATGCTGAGCATTCCCCCACACCAATGATACCTTCATCTGTATGAATCCTGATGAAGATATTTTGTGCGAAATGCATGGTACCTGTTGCAATGGTAAACGGCAGCATCGGGATGGCATATTTGTAGATTTCTGTCTTTGTAATTTTCATAATCATGTGAAATTGGCATGAAAGGTAAATAATTCGTGATTATATTCGGATCATGTTTTTCTCTCTTAAGAAATTGAGGGATAATGCTTCGCCATCATTTAAATTTTTGTAAGACAATATATCGCAAAGAAATAATGAATGATCGGGAACTGCTTGCCCTGCTTGAATTTGAAGTGGCTGTGCATTCATTTCAATTACTGCAATACAATCTTTTAAAATAGGAAACCCTTTCCATTCAGTTAATAATTTTCTTTTTTCTAACTGCTCCATTTTGTCAGTATTCTTTCCGGATTTCTTTCCTAACAATTCAATTAATCGATATTGATGGGTTGATAATATTTGCAAAACAAAGTGCGGATGAACTTGAATATTACTTAATGTTTGTGTGTTTTGATAGATGGCACAAATAAATTGCTTGGGTTGCAAGCTTACAGATTGCGCATAAGTGATGATATTCATGTTGGCTTTCCCATTTTTTTGTTTACTGCTGATAGAATAAACCGGTAGATCAACTCTGTTCCAGGGGCGCTTTGCCATTAATGTTTGTTTTGTTTATTACAACAAAATTGTCGGCTCGTTGTTGTATCTAATAAAATTTATTATGGAATCTTTAAAAGGAAAGAATATTTTAATAGTCGGGGCAACCGGTGGAATTGGCAATAAGCTGGTGAAGCTATTAGTAGCAGGTGGTGCGAATGTTTTTATTACAGGGAGAAATCTTGAAAAATTGAACGGCATTGCACTGGAGTATGGCATACCTGGAGCACACATTAAGCAGGCCGATATCAGCAACATGCACCAAGTAAACGAATTGAAAGAAGCGTTCTTCCAAACTTTTTCAACAATTGATATTTTGGTGAATGCTGCAGGCATTGGTATCATTAAACCTGTTGTAACCCTTTCTGAACAGGAGTTTGTAAAAACATTGCATTATAATTTAATAGCTCCATTTTTATTGATCAAATCATTTTTGCCATCGATGCAAGAGCATAAAAGGGGATTGATCATTAATATTCCGGGTGTATTGGGTAAAGTACCCATGGCAGGAGCCGCAGCATACAGTGCAAGCAAATATGGATTAGTGGGAATGATGCAATGTATTAGAGAAGAAGTTAAAAGAACGGATATACGCATTACAAATTTATTTTTGGGAGGTGTAGATTCTTCCTTTTGGGATACAATTGATTTAAGAGTTCAGCGTGATAAGATGATCGTTGCAGAAGAAGCGGCCAAAGCCATTTGGTTCTTATGTCAGCAGCCCGTTAGCGGCGTTGTCAGCGAAATGGTATTGCAGCCGTTTAATCATCAGGCCATATAATGTATTCAATATTTTTTGGACAAAGCAGTAATGCACATTGCTGCACAAATGTTATTTTTTATTTTACTTACTGCTTCCGATATTCGCAATACCAATGATTGTACAATGAATATTTCTTTCGACAATACCGAAAATGCGTTTGCTTACAAAACAGACAAAGAATTAAAGCAATCAAAATTCTTATTTAATACAATGGATTATCCATTGTTTGTGCCCATTGGCACAAGGCTTACTCCTTTTCTGATGAAAACAGGGTTGCCGGTTCATGGTATTATACGCAACACGATCTTTAAGCAATTTGTTGGAGGAGAAACATTAGCAGAAACATCTGAAGTTGCTGCTACACTTGGTCAATATGGTGTACAGGTAATTTTGGATTACGGTGTTGAAGGAAAAGAAGGAGAAGAAAATTTTGAACACGCAGCCGATGTTTTTATTGATGTTATCAATTATGCAGCATCACAAACCAACATACCTTTTATCAGTATAAAAGTAACAGGGCTTGCAAGATTTTCTTTATTGCAAACTTTAAATGAAGCACCGAGATTACGCAGCGGTATTCATGATCACGAACTGGAAATTGATGAATGGGACAGGGTAAGAGACAGGATGTACCGTATCTGTGAAGTGGCTGCTGCAAAGAATATCGGCGTACTGATTGATGCAGAAGAGAGTTGGATACAGGATCCTGTTGACAGACTTTGTATGGAAATGATGGAACTGTTCAACAAAGAAAAAGCGATTGTTTATAATACTATTCAATTATATCGCCACGACAGGTTGCATTTCCTTAAACTTTCTCATCGTATTGCTAAAGAAAAGGGATTTATTCTGGGAATGAAATTGGTTCGCGGTGCATACATGGAAAAAGAAAGAGCAAGAGCATCTCAAAGAGGCTATCCGTCTCCCATTCAAATAGATAAAGAAAACACGGATAAAGATTTTAATGCTTCTGTTGAATATTGTATCGATCATATCAATGAAATTGCTGTGATCATTGCATCACATAATGATGCGAGTAATCTGTTAGGTGTAGAGTTACTCGAAAAGAACGGCTTGCCTTTCAATCATCACAACGTACATTTTTCGCAATTGTACGGCATGAGTGACAATATTACTTTCAATCTTGCAAAGACAGGATGCAATGTGAGCAAATATTTGCCGTTTGGCCCCATACGGGATGTTATTCCTTATCTGATGCGCAGAGCACAAGAAAACAGTAGCATGAGCGGGCAGACAGGAAGAGAATTAAGTTTGATCAGGAAAGAATTGAAAAGAAGAAAATCTGCATAAATATTAATCAGTTGAAAAAACAAAGACCCTCAATTTTTGGGTCTTTGTTTTTCTGAATCAAGTGAATAAAATTCATAGGTTTTCCATAGAAACAGGATATCAAAAAAAGGATCTGCAAAAATATCTGTCAAAAAAATTTTAAAAAATAGTACTAAACGAAATTTGCAGTAGCAGTTATTGCTACAAATCATCTCTACTTATTATGCCAACTGATTGGTGATGGCATATTTTGTAAGTTCAGCATTGGTTGACATCCGCATCTTTTCCAAAATACGTGAACGATATGTGCTGATGGTATGAATACTGAGCGACAATATTTCAGCGATCTGAGAAACTGTTTTTCCGGATGCAATTAATTTTAAAACTTCAAATTCTCTGTCTGAAAGTATTTCATGTAACTTCTTATTACTGTCTTCATTCGAATTAACATCTACCAATAATTCGGCTATTTCAGAAGTGATATATTTTCTGCCGCTAAGAATATGCTGCACAGCTTTTACCAATTCATCAGGTGCACTCTCTTTTGTAAGATAGCCCGCAGCACCTGCTTTCAGAGTTCTTACGGCATACTGTTCAGGTGCATGAACGCTTAGTATTAAAACAGGCTGTTTAGGTTTAGTTTCTTTTAATTCTTTTAATACTTCAATTCCTGTTTTACCGGGCATTGTAATATCTGAAATGATAATACTCCATTCCTGTTCCAGTGCTTTATCTAATAATTCAATGCCGTCAGAGGCTTCTTCAATTTGCGCAAATGGAAATGCGTCATTCAAAATATTTCTTAAACCTCTTCTTACTACGCTGTGATCATCGCCAATTAAAATTGTCATGATTGATTTTTTAGTCTGTTAAACTGAATCTTATTAAATGATCTTCACAGGATGGGCTTTTTTTCTACAGGAACTTCAACGGTTAAACTGTAAATACCGAACATTTAATAGCTTTTATTTCTTTGTTACAGTATTTGTAATTGTTTGATGCTGTAAAGTTCCGTTCGTTGAGTATGGGGTAAAATAGCTGATTGTATGAATAATTTGTAGTGAATATTATACAACTTGTAGTTGTTTTTACTACAAAAGAATTTCAATAACGCAATAGCAAAAAAAAGACACTTTGCTTAAAGTATCTTTTTTTGGAGGTTATAAATGCCGTTATGTATTATCTAATAGTTTATTTAAGGGTATTGGATGCATAAGCGTTAATCGGGTCAACAACTGTTGCAGTTCTTGTATTTTTAGCAGTAGCAGTGTAAGTCTTGTTGGTCTGAACAAGATACTTTGCATATAAGTTCATCTGTGGTTTATCTGAATTACCTGAAGGTTCAATAGATAATGGATAATTTTTCCACCATCGGCCTGCTGCCCAATAACAACCGCCAATATTATTTTCACTAAGGTATTGCAGGAAATTATCCAGAACAGCTAACCAACGATTATCATTGCTGGGAACCCCGAATTCACCAACAAATCCTTTTTTACTATTTTTTTGAAGCCATTCAACAAAATGTTTGATCCTTTCAACGCCGGTCATTTCATTTGCACCGCTCGCTGCATAAGATCTTTTATATTCACCTGATCTATCTTCATCAAAATAACAGTGTGCATTAAACATCATTCTGTTTGCAGGGTCAATAAGGTTCTTCAATTGATCATTATATTCAACCCATGTTTCCGGTCCTGAGTAATTATCGCCATCAACCAAAATGGTATGTGTTCTGTCCACTTCCCTGATGCCATTGATAGCTTGTTGAGCAGATTCGAACCAGGAATAATTTTCCATGTGGTTGGGTTCGCTCATGATGCTGAAGGCATAAATATTTTTTCTGTTTCTTAATGCTGTTGCTAATTTTTTCCAAACATCTTTATAATTGGCGCGTGATACCATCTGGCTTCCGATGATATATTCTATGTTGTTAATCTTGTATCTTCCGTAATTCTGCATAATCAATGTAACTTGAATATCTCTTGCTGAACAGGCATCTAAAAATTTTTCTATCAGTGAAAGCTCTCTTACATCTAATGGGCCGCCCAATGTTCTCTGTATCCTTTCCCATCTGATGGGCAACTGAATGATCTGAACACCTTTTTTTGCAAAATAGGAAACTTCATTTTCTTCAGGATAGATATAGTTTGTGTTTAAAATTCCGGGAAGATTATTCTGGCCAAATTCTGCCCCGCAAAGCGTTACGCCAAAAGAACTCTGAGCAGGCTGTCCGTTTACAAATGAAACAACTGCCAATAAAAGAAACGCTATCAGAGTATTTTTTTTCATAATTATATTATATAAAATGTTAATATAATAATCCAAACTTTTGCCATAACCATTTTTTTTATTTCAGTCAGGGCAACAAGCAACCTGCTGAGAAATCATTCAATTCTCAGCCTTGCTAACATTCAGCAAAGAGCGGGGTGGGGGCAAAAAAATGAGCAAGCTGTATCCGATGGATACATTGCTTGCTCATTGAACTACTTATAAGTACACCTGCCAGTATAATATAAATAGTTGCTGAATACAATGATGATTGTTGTTGCCGAAAGAATTTTCTTTTGTATAGGTATTTTCATAGAGGTGTAATTGTTTATGAAGATTGCTTTTACACCAAAAAGCATATGAATGTAATTTCTTTATTTTTCAACTGCAAATATTTTAGAAACAATGTAGCATATAAGACTACATTGTTTTGTGGTTGTTTGGGTGAGGCTGATGAAAGGATTAATTAACAGTTAATCCCCAATAAAAATTTATTTCATCTGTTTTCTTTGCAGGTTCTTTACTTTGCAGCTATGCAGCAATATCACCAGCTTCTTCAGCATATTTTGGATAACGGTGTTTCAAAAACAGACCGTACAGGAACAGGCACTATCAGTTGCTTCGGGTATCAGATGCGTTTTGATCTGCAAAAAGGATTTCCGATGGTGACCACCAAAAAATTGCACCTTAAAAGTATCGTTTATGAATTGCTTTGGTTTTTAAACGGCGATACCAATATCAAATATCTGAACGAACATGGCGTAAGCATCTGGAATGAATGGGCCGATGCCAATGGAGACTTGGGACCTGTATATGGCAAGCAATGGCGAAGTTGGGAAGGTGCAAACAATGTTGTAGTAGATCAAATTACAGATATTGTAAACCAAATTAAAAAAAATCCGGACAGCCGCAGACTGATTGTAAGTGCATGGAATGTGTCTGAATTGCCGAAAATGGCCTTGATGCCTTGTCATTCCTTATTTCAGTTTTATGTAGCGGATGGAAAATTAAGTTGCCAGTTATATCAGCGCAGTGCTGATGTTTTTCTTGGTGTCCCGTTTAATATTGCTTCTTATGCTTTGCTTACCATGATGATAGCGCAGGTTTGCGGTTTGCAGTACGGAGATTTTGTACACACTTTCGGCGATGTTCATTTGTACAATAACCACATCGAGCAAGCTAAATTGCAGTTATCACGTGAATTGTATCCATTGCCTGTTTTGAGGATCAATCCTCAAGTAAAAGATATTTTTAGTTTTAAGTTTGAAGATTTTTCATTGGAAAACTATCAATTTCACCCGCATATCAAAGCACCGGTAGCAATATAAACTCATCCCTTGCCGTGGGCCGGAATCATTTATATTTGATGTGTTATTTATTATAAAATTTCCCGGCTTGGTTATGATTATTTCTTTAATTGTTGCAGCATCTACAAATAATGCCATCGGCAGTAATAATCAATTGCTTTGGAAACTGCCCAATGACCTTGCCTTTTTCAAGAACACAACCTGGAGCAATGCCATTGTGATGGGAAGAAAAACTTTTGAGTCATTAGGTAATAAACCTTTGAAAGGAAGATTCAATATTGTAATAACCAGACAAAAAGAATGGTCTGCAAAAAGCGTTGCCACCGTTCATTCTTTAGATGATGCTGTTGCTTTGGCAAGAGCACACGATTACAAAGAACTTTTTGTAATAGGTGGAGGAGAGATTTATAAAGAAGCATTGCATAGGGCAAATAAGATCTATATGACCAGGGTGCATACTGAAATTGCCGGTGATACTTTTTTTCCTGAGATCGATACAAATAAATGGCAAATAGCTACCGATATTGAGTTTGCAGCCGATGCCAAACATGCCTATCCATACAGTTTTCAATTATGGAAACATAAATAAGCGCCAAGAATTTATTGATGATGTATTCCAAAACACAACTGCTTGTAAAATACCTGAATTATTATGCAAGTGCATCCAACAGTAAAGGCCATGGAATGCATTCTCCGTTTGTGTTCGACCTGATCGATGAAGTATTGAATGATAAGCGATCATTTTATGCATATGCAAACATTGAAAGATTACGCCAAACTTTATTAGTTGATAAACGTATTCTGCAGATCGAGGATCTTGGTGCGGGTTCAAGAATCATAAAAAACAATGATCGGACTGTAGCTTCTGTTGCAAGATCATCACTCAAACCCAAAAAATATTCTCAGCTTTTATTCAGGATCGTTGATCACTATCAGCCGAAAACAATTTTGGAATTGGGAACTTCCTTGGGTATTACCACCGCTTATTTGGCTTCATCAAAACAAGATGCAAAAGTGATAACGATGGAAGGCGCGTCAGCCATTGCAACTGTTGCTCAAGAAAACTTTTCTATACTTGATTTAAAAAATATTGAATTGATACATGGAAATTTTGATGATACTTTATCAACAACACTTTCATCCATTCAAACGATCGACCTTGCATTTATTGACGGCAATCACCGTTATCAGCCCACAGCCAATTATTTTGAACAGATATTGGCCAAGTCAAATAATTATTCCATTATTATTTTAGATGATATTCACTGGAGTAAAGAAATGGAACAGGCATGGCATTATGTTCAGCAGCATGAAGCTGTTACCATGACCATCGACCTTTTTTTCATCGGAATTGTTTTATTGCGTGAAGAATTCAAAATAAAGCAGCATTTTTCTGTACGGTTTTAAATATTTTTTCAGAAAAGTTGAATAATGTTGATGCGGTACAATAGTGCGACGCAACCTTAGCCCTATTTATATTCCACAGCTTATTCAACATAAAAATTTTTGTTTTTAACATTCTGTTCCACATTTTCAGAGTTGTATGATGATTGTCATTTTTACTTGGCTTAAATGCGATAATTTCACGCCTAATAATTTTATGGAATGATCGCAGCGATACTTAAAGAACCGAAAGGAGAAAACAGGGTTTCTTTATTGCCTGAACAGGCCGAAACCTTGCTGAAAAAAAATGTAGAAGTTTGGGTAGAAGAAGATGCCGGCGCTACTGCTTTTGCATCTGATAAGGCTTACATTGCGAAAGGAATTAAAGTGGGTGACCGCAAACAATTGTTGCAGCAAAGTGATCTTATCTTTTCTATCAATACTTTGGGTGAAAATGATATTGTATCACTGAAAAGCAATGCAGTATTGATTGGTGTATATCAGCCTTTATACAACTTCGCAACAATGCAGCAATGGGCTGCCAAAAACATTTCATCTTTTAGTTTAGATACTATTCCGCGTACTACACGTGCACAAAGTATGGATGTGCTGAGCAGTCAGGCTAATATTGCTGGCTATCGTGCTGTGTTATTGGCATCTACTTTATTTCCAAGATATTTCCCCATGTTCATGACTGCTGCGGGAAGTATTCCTCCTGCAAAGGTTTTGATACTGGGTGCAGGAGTTGCAGGATTGCAGGCGATTGCAACTGCAAAACGTCTGGGTGCAGTAATCGAAGTATTTGATACACGTCCTGCAGTAAAAGAAGAAGTGATGAGCCTTGGCGCAAAATTCGTTGAAGTGGAAGGAGCAGCCGATGCCAGCAAAGCAGGCGGTTATGCGGTTGAACAAACAGAAGAATATAAACAAAAACAACAGGCACGCATAGCAGAAGCTGTTGCAAAAGCAGATATTATTATTACAACAGCACAAATCCCGGGAAAGCAAGCGCCTATCTTATTAACAGAAGCTATGATCGCGTCACTAAAAAATGGAAGCGTAATTATTGATCTCGCTGCTGCAACTGGCGGCAATACCCCACTTACAAAAAACAATGAGACTATTGTAACGGCAAATGGTGTGACCATTTTAGGGAATAGTAATTTACCAAGCGGAATGCCTTTCGATGCCAGTAAAATGTATGGTAAAAATGTATTGAATTTTTTACAACTCATCATCAATAAAGAAGGGGCCATGAATTTAAATTTTGAAGATGATATTGTAAAAGGTTGCTGCATTACTTATAAAAGCGAAGTGGTGAATGAAAGAGTGAAGGGCTTATTGGTTTAATGTTTATGAGCGATGAAGATTTTCAAATTATAAATTTCAAATCATAAAGTTCAATGGAAAATATTTTACAATTCATCACAGAGAATCAGCAGATGATCTATATCGTGATACTGATGATTTTTTTGGGTATAGAAGTGATAGGCCGTGTGCCCAGTGTGTTGCATACACCTTTAATGAGTGGAGCTAATGCTATTCATGGTGTGGTGATCATCGGTGCCATCATCGTGTTGGGTAAAGCAAGTACTGATAATTATTTGGCATTGGTATTAGGATTCTTAGCTGTTGTGCTGGGAACTTTGAATGTAGTAGGTGGCTTTGTTGTTACCGACAGGATGCTGGAAATGTTTAAGAAGAAAAAATAAAGAGAACTAATTAATTACTCCTCCAATCACAAGAAAATATGCAACTCGATATTCTTACACTTGCTTACATCATCGGCTCAGTGACTTTTATTCTCGGATTAAAAATGTTATCCAATCCTTTGTCTGCCCGTAAAGGAAATTTGATCGCAGCGGGAGGCATGAGCATTGCCATTTTTTCAACTATATTTTTGTATGAAACTGAAGACGGACAAGGATTACACAATTATGTATGGATATTTTCAGGTTTGATCATTGGCTCCATCGTTGGAACCTTAGCAGCAAAAAAAGTGAAGATGACAGCGATGCCCGAAATGGTAAGTATGTTCAATGGAATGGGTGGTGCTTGTGCTGCATTGATCTCTGCTGTTGAGTTCGATCATGTGTATCGCGAATTCAGACTGGACTCCAACAGTTTTGCAGCAGTTGTTCCATTTGGTCATTATTTTACGATAAGTGCCGGGGCCATTATCGGTGGTGTTTCTTTTGCCGGAAGCATGATCGCCTGGGGTAAATTAAATGGTCGTATCAAAGATTTTACATTCAAAGGTCAGCATATCGTTAATCTGTTGGTATTTGGTTTTATATTGGTGGTTGCAGGTCTTACTTATTGGTCAAATACTTCTGTCACTAATATTTGGTTTCTCGTTACAATACTCACAGCATTAGTTTATGGAGTAATGTTTGTATTGCCAATTGGCGGAGCAGATATGCCGGTTGTAATTTCATTGTTGAATTCATTTACCGGTGTTGCCGCAGCTTGCGGCGGTTTTTTGTACAACAACAAAGTAATGCTTACCGGCGGTATATTGGTTGGCGCAGCAGGTACATTGTTAACCATATTGATGTGCAAAGCCATGAACCGAAGTTTAATGAATGTATTGGTTGGGTCATTCGGAACTCATGCAGTGGCAGCAGGCGGTGCAGCCAAACAGGCGGGCAGTTACAAAGAAATTTCTGTAACAGATGCAGCTATGCTGATGAGTTATGCCAAAAAAGTTTTTATTGTTCCCGGTTACGGATTAGCTGTTGCACAAGCACAACATACCTGTCATGAATTAGAAAAATTATTGGAAGAAAAAGGCGTTGAAGTGAAGTATGCCATTCACCCTGTTGCGGGACGTATGCCGGGACATATGAATGTTTTATTGGCTGAAGCCGATGTGAGTTATGATAAATTATTGGAAATGGAAAATGCCAATGATGAATTCAAATCAACAGATGTTGTTTTAATTCTCGGTGCCAATGACGTAGTTAACCCTGCTGCAAAAAATGATCCTTCATCACCCATTTATGGTATGCCGATATTGGAAGTGGAACAAGCCAAAACGGTCATCGTTAATAAACGCAGTATGAAACCCGGATATGCAGGAATTGAAAATGATCTGTTTTATCAACCCAAAACTTCTATGTTGTTTGGGGATGCTAAAGCAGCACTACAGAAATTGATTACAGAGATCAAGAATATCTGATTCTTTTTAAAGATTCTCACCTTTTAATGATGCTGCTTATTTACTTTTGCAGCTATGTCAAATCCTGTTATTTGTATCGGCGCAGCATTGGTGGATGAACTGTACAGTGCATCAAAACCTATGTTATTGGCAACCACTAACGATGCAACTGTGCATCGCAGCGCAGGGGGTGTGAGCAGAAATATCGCACATCAGCTCGCATTATTAAGTGTGCCTGTTCAACTGATCAGTGTTTTCGGAAATGATGGCGATGGTGATTGGTTAAAAGCCATCTGTGATTATACGGGAATAAAATTAGACGCATCCATCACCACCAATTCTCTTACCGGAAGATATACCGGTATTTTAAATGCAGACGGTTCTTTGTTCACTGCACTTATTACACATGCTGCATTGCATTTGATTACACCCGAACATTTAGAAAACAACAGTTCTTTATTATTAACCGCTTCACATATAATTGCTGATGCCAATATCAGCCCGGAATCAGTTTCCTGGTTAGCGGCTTTCGCAGATAAACATAAAATTCCTTTTATCATCGAACCTGTTTCTGTACCGCCTGCACAAAAATTATCGACTTTGAATTTTAAAGGAGTGTTTATGGTAACACCTAATGAAGATGAGTTGCCTGCTTTATGCAGCAGCAAAAATTCTATCATGCAAATTCAGGCACAGGAATTATTGAATCGCGGTGTTCAAAAAGTATGGCTGCATAAAGGAGTGGAAGGTTCGGTTTTATTTACAGATGGTAAAGTCATCACATTGCATGCACCCGAAATTCCGCAAGTAAAAGATTGTACTGGTGCAGGGGATGGTTCATTGAGTGGTTTCATCATGGCAAAATATCTTGGCATGAATGATGAAGAAAGTTTAAAAGTGGCACATACTTTATCAGCAGAAATATTACAATTAGATGGAGCTATAGCAACACACTTAACACAGGAAAAATTATTGAACAGTGTTTCTAAATATTATTAATAATTTTTTTGTTGCCATCTTTTTTATTTCATGGCATCAACTGTTGCGTCGTTCCAAAGGAATCCCTTTGGGACACACTTGTACACTATAACTTTATTCAACAATGAATTATTTTCTTCAAATACATCCCGAAGTCGCAGCAGCTTTACAACAAGGTAAACCTGTTGTGGCATTGGAATCTACGATCATTTCTCACGGAATGCCTTATCCGAAAAATGTGGAAACAGCATTGGCTGTTGAACAAACAGTAAGAGATAACGGTGCAATACCTGCCACCATCGCTTTATTCGACGGAAAATGTTTTGTGGGCTTATCAGCTGAGCAAATTGAATTCTTTGGTAACGCAAAAGATGTTTGGAAAGTGAGTTTAAGAGATATGCCTTATGTTATCTCAAAAAAATTATACGGAGCTACAACCGTTGCTGCAACCATGCGCATTGCATCAATGGCAGGAATAAAAATTTTTGTAACAGGCGGCATCGGTGGTGTGCATCGTGGTGCGGAAAAAAGTATGGATATTTCTGCCGACTTAACTGAAATGGAAAATACTTCTGTTGCAGTTGTTTCAGCAGGAGTAAAATCAATTTTAGATATTCAACTCACTTTGGAATATTTAGAAACAAAAGGAATTCCTGTTGTTACATTCGGGCAAACTGAATTCCCAAGTTTTTATTCCCGCAACAGCGGACTGGATTCACCGCTTCGTTTAGATTCTCCCAAAGAAATTGCCGACATGCTGAAAGTCAAGTGGGATTTAGGTCTGAATGGATCTGTCTTAATCGCCAATCCTGTTCCCAATGATCAGGAGATAGCAGCAGATGAAATGAAAATACATATCGATGCTGCATTACAAGCAGCCACAGAAAAAAATATCAAAGGCAAAGAAGTAACTCCTTTCTTGTTGCAATGGATAGCTCAACATACCAATGGTGAAAGTTTAGAAGCCAATATTGCATTAATAAAAAACAATGCAAAACTCGGGGCACAAATTGCGAATGCGTTTTAAAAATAAATGATCATTTAAAACTTACTTGTCGTAAAATTGTTTTACTCAAAGGAATCAGTTCTATTTTTTCTATTTTATTTGTGTTTTCATTTTTTAGTTGCAACAGTATTTTTCCATTTACAAACTTTGCTTGATGATCAACAATAAACGCATAATGCACTTTTTCTTTTGGTGCATACATCAGGTCTTCGAAATTGGGTGCATATATTTTTCCTTTTTGTTCAGTAGCTGCTATCGATTTTGCAAAAAATAATGCACCATACGTAAAGAATTTTTCATGATTGATATCTTCTCTTATTGCAACATCAGTCACAAATTCCAATGCAACTTGATCATTTGTTTTAAATGTTCTATTGATTAAAATATATCCATCTTCAATGCTGTATTTTTCTTTTGTTCGGATTGATTGTACCCAATCAGGTTTTCTGATCTTGAAAAGAAAGCGGACATTTTTCTCTGCAATAATTTTATAAGTGAAATTGTTTTGATACGGATATTGAGTGATCTCTTCGATTTTCAATGAGATATTCTTAACAGTAGTATTCACAACAGTTGGTGCCAATAAAGTTGCTGCCAAACTTGTATCTGTTTCTTTCATCCAGGATGATTGAATAAAATAGGGCGTGATTCTTCCTGCATTGGGATTACAGCAAACAGCCACATCCTGATGTGCCGGTGAATATTTATATCGCGTTTGATTTCTGCCTGCTTCTACCTCACCATTTTTTGTTCCCATCATTTCATAAGAATTATCTGTTTTTAAATAGGCGATACAAGAGTGATCGGGATCTCTGCTGCCCTGAGCCGCATTATAAAAAATGTTTTCTACAGCTTCCGCATTTATATAGTTGCCCGTTTTTTGGAGCAGTACAGTATAACTATTCATTAATTCCTGCAGTGAACAATACTCATATCCGACAGTTGTGCTGTTTGCGCTTCTTCCAGCGATCCATTCATCGCCAATGGCTCCGCCTGTAAGGGTTGTTGCATTCTTTATTCTGTTAAGATAAATTTCTAAAGCCTTTTGCAGTTCTGTATTTCCTGTCGAATAAGCAGTAACGGTCAATGGGCGCATATGTTCGTAAGTATGTGCGCCGTGCGATTGTAATTTATAAGCGGCATCAAAAATATTTTTTAACTGCACATCTTTTTCTGAACTATAATTATTTGAAAAATTCAAGAACAGGAATGATGCATAATCCCAATATTTTTTATTGCCGGTAAGTTGATACATTCTGTCTAAGACATCTGTAAATGTTAGGCCATGTGCTACTCCTCCCGAAAAACCATTGCCGACATTAAAAGGATCTGACTGATTGATCGGATAATTCAGCATTACGTTATCAACTGCTTTCAATAAAGCATTCCACACTTTTTGATCCTGTGTGTATTCATAATATGCCAAGAGACCACGATACAAAGTTGCTTTAGACCATAACTCACCGTTCTCAGCATTAAAATGATAACGTAATTCTTTATCGTAAATCCCTAAATAACCATCTGCATCCTGTGTGGCTAAAATTCTGTCGATATATTTTTTTATTTTTTCAATCGCTTTTGTATCATTCAGCAATAAAGCATTGCGTATATAACCATCCCACCAGTTGGATTGAGTTTCACTATTCCACCATTTATATTGTTCATCGCCTTCTGTATCACCAGATTTTAAATTGCCCAGATCTTTTGCTTTACTGTGTTTCTGCAATCTTCCTTCTCCGTAAATAGGATCATTGATCAAAGAAGGAACCAATTGATCCAAATTACCTACAAAGCCTGCCATATCTTTTTGCATCTGCTCTTTTATCCATCCTGATGGTTTGATGGCGCCGAATGGAAGTGGTTGCAGTTTTTCTTTTAAAGCTACTGACTGCGACATAACAGAAACTGAAACTGCAATAAAATAAAACAGAAATACCTTTTTCATATCATTGATTTTAAGGAGCACTCATTTTAGTTTTTAATTGACCGCCATTCATGATTTCTTTGTATGTTATAAAAGGCTTGTTTAGTTTATGATCATTTAAAAATGATTCATTCACATAAATATTTTGTGCTGAAAAATTCTCTGCATCAACAATAAATTCTTTTCCATTGTTAAAATGAATGATTGCTTTTTTTACTTGCGGTGCACCCAACACAAATTCATCATTTGCAGGATTGACTTGATAAAAACCTAAAGTTGATAAGATATACCAGGCACTCATTTGCCCGCAATCATCATTACCTATCATGCCATCAGGCGTATTGTTATAAAATTCATTGATGATTTGGTGGATATATTTTTGCCCCTTTTTGGGTGTATCGGAATAAGCATATAAATAAGCAATATGATGACTTGGTTCATTGCCATGCGCATACTGACCAATCATGGCTTCCTGTCCTAAATATTTATTTGGATCAGGTGTTTGAAAGGTAAAGAAGCTATCTAATTGTGCTGTGAAATTTTTCTTTCCGCCCAATAATTTCATCATTCCTTCAACATCATATTGTGCAGGTGTCCAAAAATATTGCCATGCATTGGCTTCTGTATAATCACCGGGATTATTCATTGGAGAAGTAGCTGTTAGTGGATTGAAAGGCTTTCTCCAATTGCCTTTGCTGTCTTTTCCACGCATTTGTTTTGTTGAAGGATCATACACATTTTTATAGTAGAATGCTCTTTTAAAATATGTTTCGGCAATTTCTTTTTTACCTAATTTTTTTGCCATTGTTGCCACACAATAATCATCCACACCATGTTCTAATGTTCTGGATACAGATTCATTATCCAAACTATCGTACGGATAATAACCGTATTGATTCAACAATTTCCAATTACTGTTGAAATGATTTTGTGAGGTGGTTTTTATCATTTCATGCAATGCTTCATTCACATCAAATCCTGAAAAACCTTTATTGTAAGCATCAATAATAACAGGGATCGCATGATTGCCGATCATGCAATAATTATCTTTTCCCCATGCAGTCCAGATGGGTAAAAAACCGGCAGCTTTTGAATGAGCGATCAATGTTCGAATAAAGCCATTTACTTTTTCAGCAGCGATGATGGTGTATAATGGATGTGCTGCCCTGTATGTATCCCATAATGAAAGCGTTGAATAATATTCTTTGTTTTCTGCTACGCGTATTGCATCATCAGCGCCTCTGTATTTTCCGTCAATATCAGCAATATTCGTCGGCTGAATAAACAAACGATACATGCAAGTATAAAATATTTCTTTTTGCTTTTGCGGTGCTTCAATTTCAATTCGGCTTAAATAATTATTCCAAATATTTTTTGCATGATTAACTGTTCGAGTAAAATCCCACCCCGGTAATTCTTTTTGCAAATTGAGTTTTGCACCTGCTACACTTACGGTTGATAATGCAATTTTTGTTTGCAGGATTTTATTCTTCAAATTAAAATTCAAAACATAACGAGAAGCATTTTCTTTAGATTGTTTTTTTAAAAGTATTGAAGAGACAATTGGTTGATTGAATTCTATCACAAAAAAATATTTTCTATCCACCCAATTCTTAGTGTGGCAATATCCGCTGATCGTTTTATTATCCTCGATCTTCACATCACTTTCCAACACCAAAGAATCAGTTAAAAAGCAAAGCCCGTGTTGCAGATCAACCAATAATTTTGATTGATCAGTTGGATAAGTATATTGATGAAAGGCAACTCTTTCAGTGCAGGTCAATTCCACTTTTATTTTATTGCTCAAGGTGACCGTGTAATATCCGGGGAATGATTTTTCAGTAGTTTTTAAATAAGTTACACTAAACTTGTTATTGTTATTTTCAGTAAAAGGTTGTAATAAAACATCACCAAATTCACTGATGCCTGTTCCATTCGCCCTTGTTTGCGAAAAACCTATAATGATGGAATCTTTATATTGATAACCACTTGTATAATCCCAACCCATATCTCTGTTATCAGGTCCGGGTTGTACCAAACCAAAAGGCAAGCAGGGGCCGGGGAATGTGTGGCCTGTTCCATCAGTACCGATGAATGTGTTCACATATTTTGTATAATCTGTTTTTTGTGCGATTACTAATTGTGAGATCAGCAACAAAAGCACGCATAAAAATAGCTTCGTTTTCATTCCTATTGATTGATCATTCCAATATATGTTGTACATGTTTTTTCAGATCAGGTAAAACCTTTTTTCCAAACCAATCATTTTTAGCCTGCCATATATTATTCCTTGGGGAGGGATGTGGCAATGGAAAGAATTTTGGCAAATAGGTTTTATAGTTCCTGACCGTTTCGGTTAAAGTTGTTTTTGTTTTTTCTTTTAAATAGTAATTCTGGGAATATTGACCGATCAGTAAAATAAGTTGTACTTCTGTCATTGCCTCCAACAACAAATGATGCCATAATGGGGCACATTCGGGTCTTGGTGGCAGATCACCGGCCTTATTTTTTCCGGGATAACAAAATCCCATAGGCATCAAAGCAATAAATTCGGCATTATAAAATAGGGCTTTATCAATGCCCATCCAGTTTCTGAGATTATCACCACTCTTGTCATTCCAGGGAATATTTGTTTCGTGAACGATCCTTCCCGGTGCCTGACCAATAACAACGATCCTGCTTTTGGGGCTGGCTGCAATAATGGGATTGACTCCAAATTCTAAATGTTTTTCACATACCCTGCAATTTCTAATCTCCGACAATAGTTTTTTCATATTCATTTCTTAAGTAAAAGTATCAGTGGTATATGCAATCGTTTATTCCATGATTTTTCTGAATGTCCTTCACCAGGATAAAAATTTGTTATCCAATATTTTTCTGAATATCCTTTTTGTTTCAGCACTTCATCTATTTTGGGTTGAAAGGGAATGTAGTACGCGTCCATATCTTGATCGCCATAATCAAAATATATTTTTCTTGTATTCGCTTTTGGTAAATGTGCTGCCAGATAATTTCTGAATTTACTTGCAGCTTCTTTATCAGTTTTATCATTGATCATAGCAAACGGAAGAAATGATGAATTGGTTGATAAACATGCGGCACCGCCAAACACATCAGGATATTCACATAATGCATAAGCTGAAATAAGTCCGCCCATGCTGCTTCCCATAATGAATGTATTTTTTACATCTTTTTTAGTTGAGTAAGCACTATCAATATAAGCTTTTAATTCAGTAACTAAAAACTTCAGATAATTATCTGCATCAGGTGTTTCTTTGATTTGTTGAGTAATTAATTTTGATCTTGTTGGTTCGGGAATACTGTCAATTACTTTTTGCGGTATATAATCTGCAAAGCGTTTATTGGGAACATTCCAAACAGCAACAACTATGCATTCTCTTATCTTTTTTTCTTTGATCAGTTTGCTTACTGTTTCATCAACGCCCCATTCCTGATGATTCCAGTTATAAGTGCTATCAAATAACATTTGCCCGTCGTGCATATACAATACAGCATATTTTTTCTTTGCTGAATATCCTTCAGGCAGCCACACATCTACATTTCTGGCTTCCACATATTTTGATGGAAATTTTTCAATTCTTTGTATAGCACCTGAAGCAACTTTTGGAAGAGGTGTTGAACTTTCTTTTTTTAATTGCGCTGATACATGAAAGGCAAATGAAAATAAAATCGAAAAAGCAAGCAATCTTTTCATGGATAATTTTTTATCGTTGATAACAAAATTAAGCAGTTTCTTATTTGATAATCACTACTAACAATCCAAAAAATAGCACTATATTGACAACTATTATACTTTTATTATTCAAATAGCATAATATAGTATGAGAGCGAAGCTGGAACTACTGTCTCAACAAAACAACAACCGTTCCTTTTTATGTTATGAAGTGAAGCTTCCTTCCTTTGATTTTTTCTGGCATTACCATCCTGAATACGAATTGACCTACATCCTTAGAGGAAATGGCAAAAGATTGGTAGGTGATAGCTATGAAAATTTTTATGAAGGTGATCTGGTTCTACTCGGACCTTCACTGCCACATACCTGGTTCACAGAAAAAACGAGTAAAGAAAATTACAGAGCCATTGTGATCCAGTTCTCTCTGAATTTCATTGAGCCTATGCTGCAGTATCCGGAGATGGCCGACATCAAAAAGCTTCTCAGGAAAGCGGATAAAGGATTGAAATTTTCTTATCAAAAGAGCAAAGAGTTATCTGTTGATCTTCATCAGATATTACACAATAAAGGAGTTGATTCCATCACCTCTTTATTGTTACTCTTGCAAAAATTGAGCAACAGCAGAACCATTTCATTAGCCACACCCGGCTTTAGGCCCATTAAAGGGAACCAAAATCAACAAAGGATCAATATAGTGTTTCAATATGTACAGCAGCAGTTTAAAAATGGTATCAGCCTGCGGGAAGCAGCCTCTCTGATACACTTATCACAAAGCGCATTTTGTAAATTCTTTAAAAGAATTTCCGGTAAAACGTTTTCAGATTATGTCAATGATATTCGAATTGCGCATGCCTGTCAGCTCTTGATTGAATCTGATATGTTGATCGAACAGATCGCCTACGAATCAGGTTTTGATTCCTTAACCTACTTCAATCGTATATTTTTAAAAAAGAAAGAAACCAAACCCGGATCCTTTAGAAAAAGGGAATAGTACTCTTGCTACTGTTGAGGGTTGCCAACCTTCAAAAGGTGGGTTACCCTCTTCAAAACCTAAATAGTACTTCTTTTCATATGTTTTCTTCGTGATTCCTTCGTATTTCCTTCGTATCTCCTGGCTGTTTGTTCGTACCGTTACGAAGAACGCTCGAAGAAACATGCAAGAAAGTACGAAGATGGTACGAAGAAGCTGCGAGGCAAAAAGGAATAAAACAGCACTGACCTATACTTGTTAAACCGATAATTCTCTAATTATTTTATTTTCCAACAATCTTCTTTATATTCAATATTCTCAAATCAACTGCATCATGAAAAAATTAGTATTTGTTTTATTGCTCTTGCCTTTTATCAGCATCGCACAGAATATAGATTCTGCATGGTTCAAAAATAATTATGTAAAAAAAGAGATTACCATCACCATGCGTGACGGTGTTAAATTATTTACTGCCGTTTATATTCCGAAAAACAATGCAGAAAAGCACCCCATTCTTATCACTCGTACACCATACAGCTGTGCACCTTATGGCGAAGCCAATTATAGCCCGAGATATTATCGAGCTCAAAATAAAGAATACCTGAAAGAAAATTATATCATCGTGGTGCAGGATGTCCGCGGCAGATGGATGAGCGAAGGGACATTCGTTGATGTTCGCCCATACATCGAAAATAAAAGAACAAAAAATGATGTTGATGAAGCAAGCGATACTTACGATACCATCGATTGGCTCGTAAAAAATCTGGAAAATAATAATGGCAATGTGGGTGTGTTCGGTATTTCTTATCCGGGATTTTATTCTACCGAAGCAGCATTGAGCAATCATCCTGCATTGAAAGCAGTTAGTCCGCAGGCACCTGATACTGATTGGTTTCAGGGCGATGACTTCCATCACAACGGTGCTTTCATGTTGATGGATGGATTTTCTTTTTACAGCGGTTTTGGTAAACCACGCCCATTCCCTACAACCATTGGCCCTAAAGGATTTGATTTCCCTACGAAAGATAATTATACATTTTATTTAAGAACAGGTGCGTTACAAAATTTTTCAAAAATAATGGGCGACAGTATTTTGTTTTGGAATGATTTGATGAATCATCCCAACAACGATGCTTGGTGGAAAGCACGTAATACGAGGAATTTTGTTCAACATATTTCACCATCAACAAATACTTTGGTTGTGGGTGGATTGTTTGATGCAGAAGATGCATTCGGCGCACAAAATCTATACAAAGCCATTGAAGCAAAAGCAAAGAATAATAATAAATTGGTGCTCGGTCCATGGTATCATGGTCAATGGGCAAGTGGTGATGGTACTCATCTCGGCAATGTGCAATTCGGAAGCAATACGGCAGAATGGTATGCACAAAATATTGAAGTGCCTTATTTCAATTATTATTTAAAAGGAAAAGGTTCGATTGATAAAATTGCAGAAGCCAATATATTTTTCAGCGGAGAAAATAAATGGCGGCAATTCGATCAATGGCCGCCGAAAAATGTTCAGGAACAAAGTTTAGCATTGCGCAAAGGCGGTTATTTATCGCAGGTGGTTCCGTTAATTTCTCCTTATGCAACATGGGATGAATATGTGAGCGATCCCGCCAAACCCGTTCCCTACACGGGTGAACTGGCTGCAGGCAGAACAAGAGAATATATGGATGATGATCAACGCTTCGCTTCCAAGAGAACTGATGTGTTAACCTATCAAACAGAGATCTTGGATAAAGATGTAACCTTGGCAGGTCCGTTGGTAGCAGATCTTTTTGTCAGCCTTTCAACAACCGATGCAGATTTTATTGTGAAACTCGTGGATGTTTTTCCCGATGATTTTAAATACGCCGACAACGATAAATACATCATGAACAATTATCAAATGCTGGTTCGCGGTGAAGTGATGCGTGGCCGTTTCAGAAACAGTTTCGAAAAACCCGA
This sequence comes from uncultured Chitinophagaceae bacterium, assembly GCA_903904335.1. Lineage (GTDB taxonomy): Bacteria > Bacteroidota > Bacteroidia > Chitinophagales > Chitinophagaceae > CAIQDX01. Next base: position 24,808 of record CAIVCF010000117.1, read on the forward strand.
AGCATTCATTCCCAATAAACCCACCGAAGTAAAATATACATTGCCTGATGTGGCGCATACTTTTCAAAAAGGGCATCGCATCATGGTGCAGATACAAAGCAGTTGGTTTCCTTTGGTGGACAGAAACCCGCAACAATTCGTAGATATTTATCATTGCAAGGATGCAGATTTTATTAAATCAACTATTCGTGTATATCACAATCAATCCAGAATTATTTTGCCGGTGTTGAAATAAAAACGATTCAGCCATCTAACAGATGCCTGAATCGTTTTTATTAAAGAATAAGATCATTTTTATGTAGCAAACCTTTGTGTTTCATGGCATCAACTGTTGCGTTGTTCCAAAGGAACCCCTTTGGGGCACTCTTCAGCAGTTGGAACTATTTTGAAATTTCCTTACATGATGGAAATGGTTTTTACTTTTTAAAAGTATAAAATAAATTTATTTGAAAAACTCGATTATTTCCGAGTGTTGAACTTCCAAATAATTGGCCATTTACATAAATGGTTACATTCTGTATTTTTGACAATCCGTAATTATAACGCAATTCCACTCCGAATCTTTTAGAAAAATTTGACTTAATTGCCAAATCTAAGCCTATATCAAGTTTTTTAAAGTCATCAGTGATATCTGATTTGTTTGAGTCATTCTTGGATTTGGCACTTGTCAAATAATTAAATTCAGGGCCAAATAAAAATGCTAAATTATTAGTAACACTGAATCCTATCAATGTTGGAATGGAGATGTAATTTAAAATCATATTAGTAGTTGTTGCCTGTGAAGCAAACTTTGCGTTGTAGCCCTTTGAGGAATATTGTAATCCGGTATTTAAAAAGAATTTCTTATCTAAAGAATATTGTGTAAAAAGCCCTGTGTTCATGCCAATCAAAGTCGAATTATCGTTGGATAGACCATCTTTTACAGTACAAAAATTTAAACCCAAATTCAGTCCTGTTGTAAATTGAGCGTATGGTTTCAAAAAGCAAAAAAGTAAAGCCAAAATTGCAATCGATTTTTTCTTCATAAAAAATATTTTAAAAGAAACATTTATAGTATTGTGACTAATGTTTTAACATAAGGGTTAGTACAAATCTATAAATTATTCTAAGATACTCACCGACGATAATCTCTATCTAACACTTATCTTCGCTCTGTGTTACCACCCCAACTCATACAATCATTAGAAGGTATCAAAGGCTTTAACAGCAAGGCTTTTGAGGCAGTGCATGTTTCGGGAGAACAGGTAACATCGATAAGATTAAATCGGCTTAAAGCGGAAAGCTTAAAGCAGAACGCAAAGAGCATTGAGGATGCAGCCTTAAGCCTTAAGCCTTTAGCCTTCAGCATTAAAAAACCTGTTCCCTGGTGTGAGAAGGGCTTCTATCTCAGCGAACGCCCATCCTTCACATTCGATCCACTGTTTCATGCAGGCGCATATTATGTACAAGAAGCCAGCAGTATGTTTTTATGGGAAATGATCAAACAAACAGTCGGCACAGCAACAAATAAAAAAGTATTGGACTTATGTGCTGCTCCCGGCGGTAAATCAACTTTACTCGCTTCTTATTTTAAGGATGGTTTAATTGTAAGCAACGAAGTGATTAAATCAAGAGCCGCAATATTAACTGAAAATATAATTAAGTGGGGAGCAGACAATGTTGTTGTTACCAATAACGATCCAAAAGATTTTCAGCGATTGGAAAATTATTTCGACGTGATCGTGATTGATGCGCCTTGCAGCGGCAGCGGATTATTTCGCAAAGATCCCAACGCCATCAACGAATGGAGCGAAGAAAATGTAAATCTCTGCAGTCTTCGCCAGCAAAGAATTGTAGCCGATGTGTTACCTGCATTAAAACAAAACGGCATTTTAATTTATTCTACTTGTTCCTACTCGAAACAGGAAGATGAAGATGTACTCGATTGGTTAATGGAGAATTACCAACTGTCAACGGTCCACTGTCCACTGTCCGCCGAGTGGGGAATCGTTGAAGTGCAAAGCGACAAACACCAAGCACATGGTTATCGTTTTTATCCCGACCAAATAAAAGGCGAAGGTTTTTTTATTGCAGCACTTAAAAAAACAAAAGGTGAAGAAGAATCTTATCATTCAGAACAAAGTTTACAATTAGCCAATAAACAGGAATTGGAACAGTTACAATCTTTTATTCCATTGCCGCAAACATATTCTGTGTTCAAACAAAATGAGGCATTGCGGGCCATCAAAGAAACTTGGTTAACATCATTACAACAATTGGCTAAACATTTATACATCAAAAAAGCAGGAGTGGAGCTGGGCACCATTAAGGGAAAGGATTTTATTCCTTCGCATGAACTGGCGGTCAGCATGCTTCCTTTGCAAAGCCTTGCTGCGGTTGAATTATCAAAGGAAGCTGCCTTGCAATATCTTAAAAGAAAAGAATTTGTTACGGATGCGCCTAAAGGTTGGACATTGGTAAAATATTGTGGATTGTCGCTCGGCTGGATAAAAGTTTTGCCCAACCGCATAAATAATTATTATCCGCAGGAATGGAGGATTTTAAAAGATTAATTTTATCGGGTTGTATCAGTAAACGTAATGCACTTCGACAGGCTCATTGTGACAGAAATTTGTCATGGTGAGGCTCTCGAACCATTACAAATTTCTGTTTATAAGAAATTGAATTTATAATAACACAACGCGTTAATTTTACTCCGATTCAAAAAACAGGTTTATGGTATTGAAGCATAAAAATGGTTTTCTCTTTTTATTGATGATGATGATCTCTTTTGCTGTAATTGCACAGGAAGAACTAAAGCATTTGGTAAAATCAGGCGAAACATTATCGGGCATTGCCAAACAATATCATACTACTGTCGGTGATATCATGCGGTTGAACGGCATGACCAGCAGAACCATTTTACAAATAGGTAAGACAATCAAAATTCCTGCTGCTTCATCAGCCAAAACAAAACCCGCAACAACTAAATCAGCACCCGTTTCTTCAAAAGACATGGATGCGAAAATTCATGTGGTCGGACCAAAAGAAACATTATACAGTATCAGTAAAAAATATGCTGTTACGGTTGCACAATTAAAATTGTGGAATGATCTGCGAAATGATGTTATTCAGGAAAATCAGAAATTAATTATCATACCGCAATCAAAAGATCAGGCAGCAAAGAATGTTGCAGAAACGGAAATCAATACTCCGCAAAAAGTTGCTGCACCTGTTGTACAACAAACCATACCTAAGCAGACTGAAACAAAATCTCTAACAGTTGCAAAAGCACCCGAAAGACAAACAAACAATCTTGTTCAGCAAACAACTGCAAATAAACCGACAGTGTCAAAATCGGCCGGAAAGCCCACTGTGAATGCTGTTCAGCAATCAGCCACTGCATCAACCGAAACAAAATCGGTTGCAATCAATACAATACCTGAAAAGCAATCCAATACTGTTATTCAGCAACAAACACCGGCACCCACTGAAACCAAATCAGTTGCTGTTCCTAAAAAAGATACTGTTCAGCTAACAGTAGTTGCAGAAAAAACGCAGACAAAGAATGCTGTTCCTGCAAGCATTCTGCCCAGCGTAAGCAGCAGCGATATTAAAACGGATAATGCAGAAGAAGAAGAGGCAGACTTTAATGTAAAAAATATCGGTGATGAAGGATATTTCGCTGCACAATTTCAAAAAGGTAAAACGGAAGTTAGCGGTGATGCATCCACTTTTAAAACTGCAAGCGGTTGGTTAGATAAAAAATATTATATACTCATCAACAGCATAGATGCCGGAACCATTGTACGCATAACCGTGAACAGAAAAACAGTGTATGCAAAAGTATTGGGACCATTGCCTGATGTAAAAGAAGATTATGGTTTGTTGATGCGCATCAGCAATGCAGCGGCAACGGTGTTGGGTGTTCCTGATTCAAAATTTTTAGTGAAGATCAATTATTAGTTTGTTGCAACAATTAAAACTTATAGCCTCTCAAAAAATCTTCCACACTCATTTTCTTTTTGCCTTCTAATTGTAATTCTGTTACATGAATATAACCGTTGCTGCAGGTAAATTTTAAAAATGTTTTTCCATCAGTCACGGCTTCACCAATGGCATGTGAAGGAGTATTATATTCTTTTTTGCTTCGATAGATCTTCAGCATCTTATCATGCAAAAAAGCAAATGCGGCAGGAAAAGGTGAGAGGCCGCGGATCAAATTATGAATCTCATCAACTGATTTATTCCAATCGATCTTGCATGTTTCTGTAAATATTTTTGGTGCATGTTTTATTTCAGTTAACGGTTGATGGTTAACGGTTGACTGTGGCTGTTCCTTCAAACTTCCGTCAGCAAAGCCTTTCACGGTTTCAACTAATAATGCAGCACCGATCATTTTCATGGTATCATGTACATCACCTGCAGTAGCATCTTCTCCGATAAGAAAACTTTTTTGCAATAAAATATTTCCGGCGTCAATTTCGTGCTGCAGTTTAAAAGTGGTAACGCCTGTTTCTTTTTCTCCGTTTATTACTGCCCAATTGATCGGTGCTGCACCGCGATATTGCGGCAATAATGAGCCGTGTAAATTAATAGTACCGAGCGGCGGCATATTCCAAACTATTTCAGGCAACATGCGGAATGCAACAACGATTTGCAGATCGGCGTTTAATTTTTGCAATGCTTCAATAAAATCGGGGCTCTTTAATTTTTCCGGTTGAAGAATGGTCAATCCTTTTTCAACAGCAAATTTTTTTACCGCGCTTTCAGTCAATTTCATTCCCCTTCCCGCAAGCTTATCAGCCGCTGTAACAACAGCAACGATGTTACAACCCGCCTGCAGCAATGCATCCAGCGATGCCACTGCAAATTCTGGAGTGCCCATGAAAATGATACGGAGTTCCTGAAAAGATTTTTTTGTTTCAACCATTCAGCAAAAGTAATAGATGAAGATTATTCAAAATCAGGATACAACAAATACAATTTTCGGATGGCTTTAAACTCTTTTAATTTGGGTTGCCAGCTTGCTCTTATTTCGGCTTCGGTCTTACCGGCCTTGATCTGCTGCATCAATTCATCATTACCTGCTAATTTATTAAAATAAGAATCTCTTTCTTTTCCGCTTTTAGCTTTCAAAAAGAAATTTTCTTTGTCAGGGAAAAGTTTGTAAGCCTGCATCACATATTTCAACTGCACTTTATTGTTGATCTGTTTCAGCACTTCTTCATTTGTTCCGTATAAATTCCATCCGTAACATAATTTGTCTTTCAGTTTTGGGTC
>CAIVCF010000118.1 GCA_903904335.1 uncultured Chitinophagaceae bacterium
AAAAAAACATCTAAGAGATCGTGCAACAGGAAAAAATATCTTTAAAATAAATCTCAGCTCATTAACATTAAATAATTATTCTGTTGGTTATGAAAGACAGATAGCAAAAAATGTGTCATTCTCTCTTGGCTTTAGGTATATGCCTAAAGCTATAATACCTTATGCGAGTAAGTTACAGGATGCAGTCAATAATTCTGATATTAATTTCAATCTTTTCCAAATGGGTAATTATGCTATCACTCCCGAATTCAGATTCTATGCCCATAAAAACATGAGAGGATTTTATATTGCACCTTATGCGCGTTATACAGATTTTGATGTCACGCTGCCTGTTAAATACAGTGTGACACAAAATGGTCAAACAATTAAAGAAGATGCGCTTTTTAGCGGACATATCACTTCACTCAATGGCGGTTTGTTGTTGGGAACACAGCATAATTTAGGCAAGAATATCATTATTGATATATGGATACTCGGTGTACACGGCGGCAGCAGTAACGGAAATCTTTTGGCTACTTTTTCCCCGCCTTTATCAAATGATCCTGCACCGCCAGGATATCAAAATCCGGTGCAAAGTTTACAGGCAGCCATTGATGGTATTAAAGCCGATCCTTTTACCATAACGGGTAAAGTCAATCTTGATCCGGGTGGAAAGACAGCGAGTTCAGCCACACTAAACAGCAATGGGCCTTGGTATGGTGTGAGGGGTTTGGGAATTAATTTAGGTATCCGGTTTTAATAAAAATTATTTCATATTAGCTAACATGTCTGCTGTCATTGCTTTCAGATCATAATCCTGTTGCCAGTTCCAATCTTTTCTTGCAATACTATCATCAATACTTTGCGGCCAGCTGTTAGCAATATTTTGCCGATAATCGGGTTTATAAGAAATCTTAAAATCAGGAATATGATGTTGAACGGAATCGGCAATTTCTTTTGGCGAAAAACTCATTCCCGAAATATTGTAAGAAGTATGAATAGAAATATTTTGTGCAGGTGCTTCCATTAATTCGATAGTGGCTTTAATGGCATCGGGCATGTACATCATAGGCAGGTAAGTATCTTCTTTTAAAAAGCATTCGTACTTTTTATTTTCCAATGCTTCATAAAAAATTTCAATAGCATAATCAGTTGTTCCGCCGCCCGGTGCAGATTTATAACTGATCAATCCGGGATAACGCAAACTTCTGATATCAACTCCCCATCGCTGATGATAATAATTACACCAAAACTCCCCTGCATATTTACTGATACCATAAACAGTAATAGGTTCAATGATGGTTTGTTGCGGGCAATTTATTTTGGGTGATGTTGGACCAAATACTGCAATCGATGAAGGCCAATACACTTTATGCAATTTTTCTTCACGGGCAATATCCAAAACATTTAAAAGCCCCTGCATATTCAGGTTCCACGCCAGATTAGGGTTCTTCTCTCCCGTTGCAGAAAGTATTGCAGCTAATAAATATATCTGTGTTACATTTTGCCTGATGACCTGCACATGCAGCATTTCTTTATTCATTACGTCCAAACTTACATAAGGTCCGGTGCCTTCGAGCAAAGGATTTTGTTCGCGGAGATCAGAAGCGATCACATTTGCATTGCCGTAAATTTTTCTTAATGCCAATGTAAGCTCAACGCCTATTTGTCCTGATGCACCGATCACTAAAATTTTATCTTTTACCATGGATTATTTTTTATGCTAACAAATGTTCGCACAAAGAAAGCAAAAAGGATTGTAAGTTCGCATCACATTTATTATTTTATGATACCAGCTTATTTACAAAACCTGTTCAAGAATCAGTCTTACAACCCTGATAATTTTTTTTTGATCGCAGGTCCCTGCATTGTAGAAAGTGAAGAATTGGTGATGGAAGTTGCCGATAAAGTTTCAGCCATTTGCAAACGCCTGGAAATCCCTTATGTGTTCAAAGCGAGTTACCGCAAAGCCAACAGAACAAGCGCTACTTCTTTTACAGGATTGGGCGACAGCATTGGTTTGGATCTGATAAAAAAAGTTGGAACAACTTATCATTTACCAACAACTTCCGATGTTCATGCTCATGATGAATGTGCTGAAGCAGCAAAGTATATTGATATTTTGCAGATACCTGCTTTTCTATGCAGACAAACAGATCTGTTGATCGCAGCAGCAGCAACAAATAAAATAGTGAATGTAAAAAAAGGGCAATTCTTAAGTGGCCCTTCTATGAAATTCGCGATCGATAAAATTAATAAAGCAGGCAATCAACAAACCATGTTGACTGAACGAGGGACCACATTCGGTTATCAGGATCTGGTTGTTGATTACAGAAATATCACTTGGATGAAAGAATTGAATGTGCCAGTGATCATGGATTGCACACATAGTTTGCAACAACCCAATCAAACAAGCGGTATAACCGGCGGTAATCCTCAATTGATAGAAACGATTGCCAAAGCTGCCATTGCAACAGGTGCTGATGGATTATTCATTGAAACACATCCCAATCCTGCAGTTGCATTAAGTGATGGAGCAAATATGTTGAAATTAGATCTGCTTGAAAATTTATTAGAGAAATTAGTGAAGCTGAGAAAAGTCGTTGCGAATGAAAAATGAGAATAAACGTGTTTTTAAAATTACCAAATTCAGAATCATCATTTACTGGATGGCGTTTCTTGTTTTTACAGCCATGTTGTTTTTTGCCACTAATTATTTTAAGAAAATAAACGCAGGTATTTATATGCTGATATTAGGTGCATTTTTAGCATGCCTTAAAATGACAAGTAATTACTTAAAAAGATAGTAAAGAATTAGTCTACAAATTCCTCAACGGATTTCTTTTGGCAGCAAGAATATAATTTTTAAGATTCCGGGTAAAAGCGAGGATCATATAAATGATAACAGGAGATCCCATCGTTAAAAATGAAACATAAATAAACCACATCCTGATACGGGAGCTTGCAACACCCAAGCGTTCACCAATGGCTGAACAAACTCCGAATGCCTGCATTTCAACGATTTCACGAAATTTTTTCATACTTCAATTTTTAAATTACTACCGGGAGGCTGTAGCTTGAATTGCCTTGCAAATTAGAACAATTTATCCTAAGAAAAGTTTAAATCAATTCTTCACCGCCTTTTGTTTTGCATTAAATTTGCAACATCAAAAAAGCTTTTTACAAAAGTAAATGGCCATTGGCTTCTTTCAAATCCTAAATCTAAAATCATAATTATGGCTTTTGATATTGAAATGATCAAAAAGGTATATGCCCAAATGCCCGCTAAAGTAGATGCAGCACGCAAAACATTGGGTCGTCCGTTAACATTGTCTGAAAAGATATTGTTTGCGCATTTGCATAGCGATATGAAACTCGAAAATTTTGGAAGGGGCAAATCTTATGTGGATTTTGCACCAGACCGCGTTGCCATGCAGGATGCTACTGCTCAAATGGCTTTATTGCAGTTCATGCAGGCGGGCAGACCAAAAGTGGCTGTTCCTTCTACCGTGCATTGCGATCATTTGATCACCGCGAAAGTAGAAGCCAAACAAGACTTACAAGTTGCAACAACAGAAAGCAAAGAAGTGTATGATTTTTTAGCATCTGTTTCTAATAAATACGGTATCGGTTTTTGGAAGCCAGGAGCAGGTATTATTCATCAGGTAGTGTTGGAAAATTATGCATTCCCAGGTGGGATGATGATCGGTACAGATTCTCACACAGTAAATGCAGGTGGTTTGGGAATGATCGCTATCGGTGTAGGTGGTGCTGATGCATGTGATGTGATGGCCGGTTTGCCTTGGGAATTAAAATGGCCTAAATTAATCGGTGTAAAATTAACAGGAAAATTAAGCGGATGGACCGCACCCAAAGATGTGATCCTAAAAGTTGCGGGTATCTTAACCGTAAAAGGCGGAACAGGTGCAATTGTTGAATATTTTGGCGAAGGCGCATCAGCCATGAGCTGTACAGGTAAAGGAACCATTTGTAACATGGGTGCTGAGATTGGTGCAACCACTTCTACTTTCGGATATGATGCAAGTATGAGCCGTTATTTAAAAGCAACAGGCAGAGAAGAAGTCGCTGCTGCAGCAGATAAAATAAATGAATATCTGAATGCAGATGCTGAAGTATATGCTGATCCAAAAAAGTATTTTGATGAAGTAATTGAAATAAATTTAAGTGAGTTAGAACCGCATCTCAACGGACCATTCACTCCCGATCTTGCAACACCGATTTCTAAAATGAAAGAAGCTGCTGCTACAAACGGGTGGCCAACAAAAATTGAAGTGGGATTGATTGGTTCTTGTACCAATTCTTCTTATGAAGATATTTCTCGTGCAGTTAGTCTGGCAAAACAAGTAAAAGAAAAAGGGCTTCATTTACATAGTGAGTTTACCATCACTCCGGGAAGTGAGCAAGTTCGTTTCACCATTGAACGCGATGGCTTCTTGGAAACTTTTAATCAAATTGGTGCTAAGGTTTTTGCAAATGCCTGCGGACCATGTATCGGTATGTGGGACAGAGTTGGTGCTGAGAAAAAAGAAAAAAATACCATCGTTCATTCATTCAACAGAAATTTTGCAAAACGAGCAGATGGTAATCCAAACACATTCGCATTTGTAGGTTCTCCTGAATTGGTAACTGCATTGGCCATTGCAGGTGATCTGAATTTTAATCCGTTGACAGATACATTAACCAACAGTAAAGGCGAACAGGTAAAATTAGATGCACCACATGGTGATGAATTACCACCAAAAGGTTTTGCAGTAGATGATCCGGGTTATCAAGCACCCGCATCTGATGGCAAAAATGTTATTGTTAATGTTTCTCCCGATTCAAAACGTTTGCAATTATTAGCGCCGTTTGCTGAATGGGAAAAAACAGACCTGAAAGGATTGAAATTATTAATTAAAGCAAAAGGAAAATGTACAACGGACCATATTTCTATGGCAGGCCCGTGGTTAAAATTCCGCGGACATTTAGATAATATTTCAAACAACATGTTAATTGGTGCTGTTAATTTCTTCAACGAAAAAACAGACAATATCAAAAATCAATTAACAGGTGAATATGGCCCTGTTCCTGCAACACAACGTGCATACAAAGCTGCACATGTTGGAAGCATCGTTGTTGGTGATGAGAATTATGGCGAAGGTTCATCAAGAGAACATGCCGCCATGGAACCTCGTTTCCTCGGTGTTCGTGTGGTGCTGACTAAATCTTTTGCTCGTATCCATGAAACCAATTTAAAGAAACAGGGAATGTTGGCATTGACTTTTGCCGATAAATCTGATTACGATAAAATTCAGGAAGATGACAATATTGATGTAATTGGTTTAACAACTTTTGCTCCGGGCAAACCATTAATGCTCGTGTTGCATCATAAAGATGGAAGTAAAGAAGAAATAACTGTTAATCATACTTACAATCAGCAACAGATCGAATGGTTTAAAGCTGGGGCTGCATTAAATATCATTCGTAAACAAGTAGCTAATATTTAAAAACTAAAGTTTAAAATATAAAAACAAAAAAGTCCTGCTTAATAGCGGGACTTTTTTTTACAACTTATCCAATTTAAAATAACCCAAATGCAGTTCATCTTTTGCAATAGCAGTTGCAGGCGATAGCACGATACTGTATTTTTCTTTTATATGCGCCGGTAAAATGTCTTCTATCTCATATATATCATCCACATCAACACCATACTTGTCATCGATGTGAGAATTGGCGCCTTCAAAATGGGTGTGCTTGAAAAATGCCGTTTCTTTTGCTTGCCCAATAGCTGCTGATTTATCAGTTGCAGCAATAACTAATTTGTAATGAAATTCGTCGAACTCATCTTTTTTATAGCCGCCGAGATTAATAAAAAATAATTGATGCGTTTGTTCGTACGCGAATGATTCATCTTTTGCAATTACATGAACATTGTGACCGTCCACTTGTGTAACTATTCTCCATCCATCCAAATGAAACCTGCCTTTTGTTTCGGGCCAGAAGGCTTTCATTTCAGGGACTAATTCTTTTAAGTCATTGCCAATACCAAAAAAAATATCATGCTGTTCTGTATGGCGACCAGCAGGCTTACAACCAATAAGGATCATGAATAACTTCATGCAGAATTATTTTAAGGAAAGGTAAAATATTTCATAGAAAATAAACGATTATATTCATTCATATAATACTTTACACAAGACTTTATGTCTTTCTCTTTTTTAACTATCTTTCTACAAATTATTTTGCGATGCTGAAAAAAATCCTATTTACACTAGTATTGATCTTTCAATTCTTTGTAATCCTTAATGCACAACAAAAGAAAACGCTGACAATAGATGAATATGGCAAATGGCAAAGTATCGGCGCCAGTGAAATTTCTCCCAATGGTCAATGGATCGCTTACCAAATTACCGTTGCAGAAGATAACGACACTTTATATGTAACCAACAGAAGCGCCAATAAAGTGTATAAATTAGAATTTTCAGGTTCTCCTGAATTTTCAAAAGATAATAAATGGGTAGCATTTCGCATCGCCATCCCTTTTAAAGAGGCAGAAAAATTGCGGGATCAAAGTAAACCGATTGAATATAAAATGGGTTTATTAAATCTGGAAACAGGAAAGAAAGAAATCATTCAAAATATTAATCGTTTTGGCTTTTCCCGAAATGGAAAATTTTTGGCTGTATATCTTAATGCGCCAAAAGAAAACAAAGACAAAGGCAATGTGTTACTGTTGAAAAATTTAATTGACGGCAGCACACATACGATAGGAAATGTAACAGAATATTTGTTCAATAAAAAGAGCGATTACCTGGCTTATATTGTTGAATCAGCCAATATTTCCGGTAATTCGGTTGAATTATTGAATTTGAATAATTATACTTTAAAAGTAATTACCAGTGATACTTTAAAATTCTCCAAACTAATCTGGCAAAAAGAAGGGGAAGGATTGTCGTTCTTCAAAACATTTAAGAATGACAACTTCGAAGAAGATAATGCTGTTGTTTATTCTTACAGCGACATTTACAAAATACCTTCCTTGAAAATATTTGATCCTGCTGTTTTCGCGGGTTTCCCGAAGAAAATGCGTGTTTACAATGGCTCTTCATTAAAAATAAGTGATGATCAAAGCAGTGTATTTTTCGGATTAAAAAGCTGGACAGAAAAGCCCGCAAAAGAAGAAAAGAAAACTGTAACTGACAGCAGCAAAACAAAAGCTGATAGTGCTAAAGTAAAAACAGATATTGCCAAAACAAGAACAGACAGTACGAATAAATTCGATGTTGCCAAAAAAGACACAAAAGATGAAAAGCTTGCTGCTGTAGACATTTGGCATTGGAATGACCCTGAAATTCAACCCCGTCAAAAAAATACTTATACGCTGGATAAAGAAGCCAGTTTTCTTTCTGTATGGAATGTAGACAATAATAGTTTTTATCAATTGGCAAAAGAAAATATACCCGATGCGGTATTAACAGGCAATCAGAAATATGCTGTGATATCTACTCATAATAAATATAAACCTGCATTCAAGGAAGATTATGCAGATGTGTATTTAGTGAATGTGAAAACGGGTGAAGAAAAATTAATTTTTGAAAAAACATTGGATAATGGTTTTGGTTTTCCTCAGCCATCTCCCGATGGAAAATATTTATATTATTTCAAAGAAAAGAATTGGTGGATTTATAATATCGCTACCCAACAAAATATCAATCTCACAGAAAATATTAATGCAAAATTCTGGAATACAAGAGATGACCATCCTGCAAGTCGCCCTCCATTCGGAATGGGCGGATGGATAAAAGGTGACAAAGAAATTTTGTTGTATGATGAATACAATATATGGGCTGTAAGCCCTGACGGTAAAGCATCCAGAAAGATCGCTGATGGAGAAAAAGATGAGATCACTTTCCGTATCAACAGAGTCGAATTTGAAGAACTCTATTTAGAAGATACCAAACCAATTTTTATTTCAGCATACGGCGATAAAACAAAAAAATTCGGTTATTATAAATATGAAAAAGGAAAGACCGATAAACTCATCTTTGATGATATGCTCATCAATCGTTTAACAAAAGCCAAAGATACCACTCAAAGCGGTCAATCCAAGCGTCCAGACAATACCTGTTAACAGCAACTGCCACTGCTCAAAGACGGCCCAAAAGTCGAATGCGATATTCACAAGCTAATCAGTGTTTAT
>CAIVCF010000119.1 GCA_903904335.1 uncultured Chitinophagaceae bacterium
AACCATTCATCAATTCGGCGGACAGGTTTATATGGATGGCGCCAATATGAATGCACAAGTTGGATTAACATCTCCTGCAGCAATTGGTGCCGATGTTTGTCACCTGAATTTGCATAAAACATTTGCGATCCCGCATGGTGGAGGTGGTCCGGGTGTTGGACCTATTTGTGTTGCCGCACATTTAGCACCGCATTTGCCATGGCATGTACAGAAAGCGGAAAGCTTAATGCAAAACGCTTTAAGCATTCAGCATTCAATAGTATGCTTTAATGCTGTTTCTTCTGCCCCATTTGGGTCTGCAAGTATTTTATTGATCAGTTATGCTTACATTAAAATGTTGGGATACGATGGCGTTAGAAAAGCAACTGAATATGCTATTTTGAATGCAAACTACATGCGTGCAAGATTAGACAAGTACTATAAAATTTTATATACCGGAACAAACGGGACCTGTGCACATGAATTTATAGTTGATATCCGTCCGTTTAAACAATCCGCAGGTATTGAAGTGGAAGATGTTGCCAAACGATTGATCGATTATGGTTTTCATGCACCAACGATGAGCTTCCCTGTTCCCGGAACCATCATGATCGAACCAACTGAAAGTGAAGACAAAGCTGAATTAGACCGTTTCTGCGATGCATTGATCTCTATTCATGATGAAATAAAGGCGATCGAAGAAAGCAAATCGGATAAAACAGATAACGCTTTAAAAAATGCGCCACATACACAGGCTGTTGTTTGTGCAGATGTATGGAATCATACATACACCAGAAAAGAAGCTGCATTTCCTTTGTATTATGTTACACAAAATAAATTCTGGCCAAGTGTTGCAAGAGTAAATAATACGCATGGTGATAGAAATTTAATTTGCACTTGTGAACCGACAAGCAGTTATGCTGAATAAATAAATCGTTTGCTATACTAAAAGCTCTTCATTTTCAGAGAGCTTTTTTATTTTAATGGATGTAAGCTCAATAATGAAATAAAAGTACAAGAGTGAGACCTTCCTTTGCCGGCAGCAGTCGCAACAAACGATGCTATTAAATACTTGAGCTGGTAACAAAAAAATCCTTCTTTTTATTTCCAGTTCGTATCTTTCAATTTCAACCTAACTTGTTTTATGTTAAAGAAACTCTTTGTTGCAATTTCTCTTCTTGTTATAATATTAATGGGCATTGTTTTTTTCAATACCCTCCGCACAAAACCATGGCCTTCGCATAAAGCATTAGAAATGGAAGCATTGCCCGATTCGGCCATCGTACACATGAGCCAGGCAATTCAAATAGCAACCATCTCTCCGGAAGACACCTCACATATTGATACTGTTCATTTTGATCAGTTCAGAACATTTTTAGAAAAAGCATACCCATTGGTGCATCAACACTTAACGAGAACATTAATAAAAAATTACAGTTATGTGTTTGAATGGAAAGGAACGGACAGCAGTTTGCTACCCTTTATTTTAATGGGACATTATGATGTTGTACCCGTTGAGGCATCAGCAGTAAAATTGTGGACAGCCAAGCCTTTTGGTGGTGAAGTGAAAGACAGTATCATTTGGGGAAGAGGTTCAGTGGATGATAAATCAAATGTAATTTCTATTCTCGAAGCCACAGAAGCATTGCTGCAAAAGGGTTTTACGCCGAAGCGTACAATATTACTTTGTTTTGGACATAACGAAGAATCAACAGGAACAGGTGCGATTGAAATTGTAAAATATTTAAAATCTAAAAACATAAAAGCCGATCTTGTTTTGGATGAAGGCGGAGAAATATCAACCGATAAGATCAAAGATGTTAAACGCCCGATAGCGATGATCGGCGTTGCAGAAAAAGGTTATGTAACGTTTGAATTGTCTGTAGAAAAAACAGGCGGGCATTCATCCATACCTGCAAAAGAAACTGCGATCGATATTCTAACAAAAGCATTGTATAAATTAAGAAACAAACCAACACCTTCTTCTTTGCAAACACCCGTGAGAGAATTTTTAGCAAGATCAAGCGGTTCATCAGAAACATTCGTCAATAAACTAGCAATGAGTAATCTCTGGTTATTTCAGTTTGCAGTGAAGAAAATATTATCGTACACACCTGAAGGAGATGCCATGCAACGTACTACGATTGTTCCAACCATTTTAGAAAGCGGTGTGCGTGAAAATGTGATACCCACTAATGCAAGAGCAGTTGTGAACAGTCGTATCATCACAGGCGAAACGACCAAGCAAGTGCAGGACTTTATTGTGAATGCCATTGATGATGAGAGAGTAAAAATAAAGATCATCGGCGATTTTAATACCGAGCCTTCTGCTGCAACCGATATTAATTCTCCTGCATTTAAAATGATGGAAGAAGCCGTGTATAAAACAGTTGATGATGCGATTCCTGTACCATTCATCATGTTAGGAGCAACAGATTCAAGAGTGTACAGAGAGATCAGCAATGGCGTGGTTAATTTTGCACCCCTGGTTGACAGCAAAGGCTATCATGGCATTGATGAAAGATTGCCCATTAAAGATTTTCAGCGCTTTTTTAATTTTATAACCATCATTATTAAAGAGAGCGATAAGAAGTTGTAAGGAATTATATTCCCAACACTTCCTTCAACTTCGCATACCCCGCTTTACTGACAGGCAATCTTGCACCGGTGCTTAATAAAACAAGGTGACTGTCCTTTTCATGTGGGTCAATCCTCGTGATAAGCTGTGTATTGATAATGTATGAACGATGCACCCGAATAAATTGTTGTTGTTGTAAACTATTTTCAAAATATTGCATGGTCTTCTTTTTCAAGAACACACCATCGGCGGTATGAATTTTTACATAATCATCTGCCCCTTCCACATATTGAATTTGAGTAACCGGAATGATCTTTATTTTACCGCCATCTTTTACTACAATGCGATTGGATTGAACAGGTGACTGTGAAGCTGTTTCAATAATAGCTTGTGTATTATTTGCAGTATTCGTTTTTAATTTTTGAATGGCTTTATCAAAACGCTCTTTCGAAAAAGGTTTCAATAAATAATCGGCTGCATGTGTCTCGAATGCTTTGATGGCATATTCTTCAAATGCTGTAGTAAAGATCACCTGTGGTGGCTGATCGATCAATTCCAGCATTTCAAATCCATTGATCTTAGGCATTTGAATATCTAAAAAAATCAAATCGGGTTGATATAGTTGAATGGCTTTAATGCCTTCAAAACCGTCATTGCATTCCTGAAGAATTTCAATATCAGGATAAGATTGTAAATATTCTTTCACCATCATTCTTGCCAATGGCTCATCATCAATAATAATTGCTTTCATATTATCTGAGGAATAATAATTGTTGTAATAAAATAGTTGTCTTCAGTTTTTGTTTGCAGCAGATCCTGCCTTGCAAATAACAAAAACAATCTTCTTTTAATTGATGCTAATCCGAAACCCTTTCCCTGCAAGGGTTGTGCTGTTTCTGCATCAAAAGGATTTTGTACAGTCACCACCAATGTTTCATCTACTTTTTTTGCGGTGATGGAAATGGTCACTTCTCCGATCGTATCATACAAACCAAACTTAATGGCATTTTCTACAACCGGTTGTAAGATCAAAGATGGTAATTCCATCTGTTGAATATTTTCTTCCACACTAATTTCTGTATTTAAGCGATGGCCAAATCTTACTTTCTCAATGTCGAGATATAATTCCAGGTATTGCAGTTCTTCTTTCAAACTGTTCTTATGCTGATCATCTTTTTTCAAAGTGCCGCGCAAAAAGTCTGATAATTGCTGGATCATGTGCCTTGCTTTTTCAGGCTGCGTTGCAGTCAATGCACTGATGGAATTCAAACTATTGAATAAAAAATGCGGCTGCAATTGCTGGCGCAACTTGAACAGCTCGGCATCTTTCGCCAATTGCTGAATTTCTTTTTGTTGTGTATCTGTTCTTTGTTGATCTTTTTGTGTGTACCACAATAAACTGATGGTTGACATACATCCTATCATTAAAAAAGCAAAACCAAAACGCACTGTTGAAGATTGTTGCAGTGTTACCGTATAATGTTGATCATTCTTGAAAATATACCACAGCATTGATCGAATCACCAGCAGCCAAACACAACTTAATACAAAACTGATGGCTAATATAAACCAGTACTTCTCATTTTTCGGCAAATAATATTTCATGTTGTTGAAAACCAGAAAACAAGATGCAGCCAATAAAATATTACTTACATAGCTGTCAACGATCGCTTCCGTTTCCGTGATGCCGAATTTCAATAGCACATTCCATTGGATGAAGATCCAGAGTAATGCCCATCCTACAAAAAAAGGTATATACTTAGCGGTATTTTTATTGAGTGAGGCCAAAGGATCAGTTTAGTTTAATGGTCTGATAGGTGCAGTCTTCTAATAAATGTGTTGCTTTTCTCTTTACTACATTAATGAACATCTCCGGTTCAGGTTCTTCATTTATTCTTGAATACATTTCTGCACCATCTGCTAAATTATCCAATTTATGTATCTCCGAAACATCAATGAATTTCCAGTGAACAGGTTTATTGATATTATTCAGAAAACGATCATCTTCATGTTCACCCAGCAATCTCGCTTTATAAAAAGCGTGCAGATCGTCTTCTGCGTAAATTAATCTTAATTGTTCATCGAATTGCGGTGTATGAAATCCTTTATCACAAATGATCTGATACACGATCTTTGCAAGATACCAGTTCATAATGGTTGGTTTTGGTAATAAAAATTTTAATAGCTTCTAATCTCAACGCCGCCAAATACGGCAGATCCTTTCAGCACGAGCACTTTGTCACTATTCAATCCGGAACTGTTATAATTCCTCTTGTCTTCCACACCGTGAAACACGCCATCAAGTTCATTTTGAACAACCCAGTTTGACGGTACTATTATCTTTGCACCGCCAAATACCATTTCGATACGTATGATCACATTGCCTGAAATATCAGCTTGTGTGAGATCTATTTCTGCACCACCAAAAACACAGGAAATAGAACCACCTTTAAATGTTTTTGAAAGCACTGTTCTTTTCACACCGCTGAAAACAGAATTGATCCTGAAATAATCATTGCTGTCAGCAACATATTCGTCGATACCACTTTGTGAAATATTGCTATCCCATCTGCCTCGCCAATCATTACGAAATTTATCACGGTTTTCATGCCACCATCTATTTCGTCTCGGACGAATAATGAATAATACCCCAATGAGAATAATAAACAATGGCCAGAAATAAGGCTCTAAACTAACGTCGAAAATATATCTGTCGAATAAAAAGAATCCGCCGATGGCCATTAAAATAATCCATGAACTGTTTTGAAAATTGTGTTTAAATCCTGAATAAACACCAATGAGAATTAATATCATTGGCCAAGTAAATAGCCAATGCGGAATTGGAAAATCCATATTGCGTAATAACAGTGCAGCACCAACGCCTACTAAAATTAATCCGCCGATGATTCTTCCGTTTTCTCTGTGGATATTTTTGTCTTCCATATTTTTAATTTTATAGCACAAAACTATTCAACACATAATCCTATACAAGTGCATTTAGGTTATTGTGATCAAAACGGCGGTAAATGATATAAAAGTGTAGGTGAGAATTTTTGATGCCGGTACAAGCAATTATCTGATAATAGTTACCGAACCGCTGATGATAGCTCGGCCGTTTCTTGGATTGAGAAAATAATAATACGTTCCGATGGGTAAAGCATTTCCGTTAATGGTTCCATCCCAAGGTTTGTTATAACCTGTTGTTTGAAAAACGATCCTTCCGTCTCGGTCAAAAACTTTTACCTCGCAATTAGGATAACTTTCCAAATACTGAATCACCCATGTATCATTAATTCCATCACCATTGGGTGAAAATGCATTGGGCACAACAGGCGCCAATAATACTTTTACATGCACCGTATCGGATACAGAACAATTCCCTTTACCTGTTATGGTTAATTGGTAAGTAATATCATTTAATGGTTTTGTAGTTGGGTAAGCAATATTGCTGCTGTCTAAATACAAAGACGGTGACCAATTGAATGATGAATCAGCAGCATAATACACAGGTTTCAATTGTGCGATGCCGCCTTGCAACACAAGCAAATTGTGCAATAAAGAAAGTTGCGGATACGGATCAACAACAACAGTTTTAATGGCAGTATCGCTTACACAACCTTTTACATCAACAATGAATAAACTTATTTTGAATGTTCCCGAGTCTGCAAATTGTCGTGAAGGATTTTGTGACGTCGCGATATTCCCTTCAGCCAGGTCCCATTTCCATGTTTTGATTGAACTAGTAAAGCCTGTTGTGGCATCATAAAAATAAATGGTATCTGCCATGCACACTTCAGGTGATCGAATACTGAAATCTGCTTTGGGCTGCGGATATACAGTGCTGAGTTGTTGTGTCAAAGAATCAACACAACCATCTTTTGAAGTTACTTTTAACTGAACCGAATAAGGTCCGAGTGCAACATATTTATGAACCGGATTTTTTATTAAAGATGAAGTAGCATCATTCGGATCTCCGAAATTCCAGAGATAAGTAAACAAATTTTGTGATTGATCTCCGATGGTGGTTGAATCAGTGAATTGACCTCTACCATCCGTCAAACAAATAATCGGCAAACCAAAATTCAGTTTCGGCAAATAATGAACAGTAATGATTTGCGAGTTATAAGCACTTCTGCATCCACTGTCCGTCATCACTCTTAAACTGACCGTATAATTATTGGCATTTGCATATCTTTTTATAAAGGGATTATTATTTGAAATGATCGTATCTGATGCATCACCAAAATTCCAGTAATGATTTTTTAAATTACTGTAATTCGCAACAGATGAATCAGTAAATAAAATATTATTTGTTTCGCAGTCAGGTGAATTCACTCCCCACTTTGCAACAGGTGATGGCCACACTATTTCATTTTGTGTTGCAGAATCGCTGCAACTGTATGTATTGGTTGTATACACATATTTGATCGGATAAGTTCCTGCTGAAACTGATTGCGGTGTAAATAATCCGGTTGTATTTACACCTGATCCATAATATGCAAAAGTACCCGGCATGTTTGCAAATCCTGTTGTTTCATTTGCTTCAGTTATTTGTCTCGCAGTTGTATCATTACAAATTCCACGCATCGCAACAAATGAAACTTTCGGACTTTGATGCAACGTAAGAATGCTTGTTACAGAATCTGCACAAACAGAAGAATTGCCGGAACGTGCGATCATCTTAATTGTATAAGTATTCGTTGCAGACATTTGAAAATTCGGATATAAATATTGATATACTTTACCAGAATCAGGGTTTTGATCAATGCTGTCAACAGTCGATGTCCAGTAAACCTCTGTTCTTGTTACATTGCCAAAATCAACGGTAGAAAAATTTTGTAACTGCACTTGTTTATTGCTGCATAATTTAGTTGAATCCAACACAACATAAGCTGCATGTGGTTTTGCCCCATTTACAGTAAAGTTGCTTGTCAAGCTGTCGATACATCCATCCTTTGATGTAACTATTTCCTGAACTTGATAATGGCTCGAAAAATTATAATGGATGGATGGGTTTTGTTGTGCTGAAGTTAAAGGTGTTGGATATTTATTGAAAGGAACAGTTGGTGATGCAGTAGATGCATCAAAGTTCCATTTAAAGGATTGCAGTTGCGAACCATCGGGCATTTTAGTGGTATCATTAAATAATGCAGATGCATCACTCAAACAAACTTCAGGCAAATTGAAACCAACTTTAGGCAGTGGATGAATCGTTATCAGTTTTGTTATTGTATCTCCTTTACAACCCATGCTTGATTGCACAGCTAACTTCACCGTATAATTTCTCCAAACAGGATATATTTCTGTAAATGGATTTTTATCAGACACATTTCTGATACTGTCATTTCCCATGATCCAATACCAATGCACAACAGAATCCAAATTTGCTTTTGAACTATCAGTAAATGTTACTGCATTTTTTTCGCAGTGAATAGTTGAATAACCAAAATTGGCAACAGGCAATGCATTAACGATCAAAGTATCTTTTGGGGTAACAATGGTTGTATCTACAGTGCATGTATTTGAATCGGTGATATTTTTAATACTGTACACTGTTGTTATTAATGGCGATGCAACAAAAGAAGCTGATGCCTGTGTAATTGTTTTAAGGGTGTCATTTTTTATCCCGTCGGTATAGATCAAACTCAATGGCGCAGTTCCGGTCAATATAAAATTGATATTCTTTGAACTTCCGTAACAAAGCGTATCATTTGATTTTATAAAACTGATGGTAGGCAAAGTGTGAACAGCCACATTTACACTATCAACAGATGTTCCGCAGCCATTAATATTTACAGTTACTTTATACATGCCCGAATCAGCCATCTTCGCATTTTGAATAACGGGATTATATGCCGTGCTGGAAAAATTATTGGGTCCGCTCCATAAATAAGAAACGTTAGGATACTGTGTTGCGGCTAATTGAATATTCGATCCAAAACAGGTAGCAGTTGTAACAACCGGTGATAATTGAACAGTGCTGTAATTAGAAAAATATCCCAGCCTTGCTCCTGTAGAACTATTCCCATTCAGGAATCCCAAATGAAATAATCCGCTTGTATTCGAAACAACTGATGCAGCAAGTGCAGGAAACAGTTGATCGATATTTGGCAAGTTGAAGGAAGTGATTCTCGCGGCTTGCCATAAGCCGTTTGTTCCAGGAACATTTTGAAACAAAGAAGCAGGAATGGATGTATTTCCGTTAATCAAAAAATTCCCTACATCTGCTGATTTGCATAAAAGATTCAATTGAAAAGTTTCTGAAGTAGATCTTACAAATGAAACCAATTGTGAACCGGTGCATTTGATACTGGGCAAATTTGTTGAAGCCATCTCGCCGCCCAATCCGGTAATCTGATAAACATAAACAACACTGTCAGTTCTGATATAAGAACTCGTGTTGCTAATCGTTGCCCTGTATACCTGCCCTCGATTGATTGTTTGGCTTGCTGTTGCAGAACCATCAATATAAATTTTTGTATTATCTTTTGTTGCCCATATATAATAATAATCCTGCTCAATATTAGAATGATCCACTAAAGCACCTCTGACAATGATAAATTCGTTCCCCAGATTTTTTTCAGGAATGATCTGATCTCCCACCAAATCCCTGTTACCACCGGATGCTGAAGTATAATCTGGCCCAATAGAATCATCATAAATAGTAACAAAAACAGGCTTATCTGAAATAACAACACTTCCTCCCAAATGAGTTCCCACTGTATAGTTTAATGCTACAGCAGCATAGGTTTGGCCCTGATTCAATATTACAGTAAATGTATCTTTTGCATTATGCCCTATAACGGCATTGCTTGCAACGATCTTAACTGTAGTATTGTTTTGTGTTGCAACAATGATAAAACCGTTTTTTGGCTGAGGAGTATAGGTGGTATTTAATTGTGCGTTTGCAAAATCTGTTTGCCCGGGAATTAAAAAAGTCAATCCCTTTCCGATACTTCCTTTTAAAGGAAAAATTTCCGGGTTCTTAGAATGTCCAACTTCATAATAAGCAGAAATATTTTCTGTTGAAGAAATTTTCAATCCGTAATTCAATACAATATTAGCCGGGTCATTTTGAACAATATTTAATTGAGTTGTTATATCAATAGTTGTATCCCTGTATGCACTCAAATGAAAATTATAAATTATAAAGTTGTTATTGGCCGGTTGAGAGATGGAAATGTCTGCGGCCTTACTGTAAGTTGCTATCCTGAAAACGATCGGTGTGTTTTCGTGGCCCGCACAAACATAAGGTGCAGCAAACCAAAATTCATTATCGATCTGTGAAAATAAAGATGCGGTTATTGAAAAAGAAATAATCAACAGGATCATTTGCTTCTTCCATTTCATAAAAATTTTGTTACCGATTTTCAACAAAATAAAAAGGTTTATGAAAATAAGATTATAACCGAATACAAGGTTATAAAAATACGGCATTTATGGTACAGCCTCTATGCTTTTTATCAGTATAATTCACTTTGAAAAAAGTTTAACACTAATATGAAGCATTTTATCACTGAAAGTTCGACAACTGCAAAACCACATGGATTTATTGGTTAAAATAACTCAACATGAATCCGCTTACCTTTGAGGTTCTATAACTATTAATATATGATACAAATCGGCACTTATAATACTTTGAAAGTAACCCGTAAAGTTGATTTTGGTTTTTATCTCGATGATGGCGGCGAAGGTATTTTATTGCCCCAGCGCTTTGCTCCTAGAAATCTGCGCATTGGCGATGAGTTGAAAGTGTTTCTGTATCATGATTCAGATAACCGCATCATTGCTACAACACAAGAGCCAAAAGGCATTGCGGGTGATATTGTTTTATTGAAATGTGTAAGCACAACCGGTGCCGGTGCATTTTTGGATTGGGGTTTGATGAAAGATCTCTTTGTAGCAAAATCGCAGCAGTTATTGGGTATGCATCCCGGCGGAGAATATTTGGTTAAAATTTATATTGATCAGCAAACGGGCAGAGCAGCAGCAACTGAAAAAATTGAACAACAACTCAGCAATGAAAATATTTCGGTAAAAGAATTAGAAATGGTTGAACTGTTAGTGTACAGAAGAACTGACTTGGGATATGTAATGATCATTAATAATCAACATACAGGTTTACTTCATTTTAATGAAATTTTCAAAGACATTAATATTGGTGATCATTTAAAAGGTTTTGTCAAAAAAATACTGCCTGATAATAAAATTGATGTAATGCTTGGCAAACCGGGTTATCAGCGTGTTGAAGACGAATCAGGAAAGATCATTCGTTTATTGCAGGAGAATAATGGTTATTTGCCTTATCATGATAAATCAAGTCCTGAAGATATTTACAGCTTCTTCGGGATGAGTAAAAAAACTTTTAAGATGACTGTTGGTGCTTTGTATAAATCACATAAGATCGATATCACTCAAACCGGAATTTTATTGATCGATAAATAAAAAGCTGCTTCAAAGAATTGAAGCGGCTGAATAAGGCAAGCTCGTTGTGCTTATTCCAGATTATAAGAAAATCTTTATGCTTTTCTTATACAAATTTCATACATGTCCTGAGCAACAGCTATGACTTTTATCATTTTATCTTTTGATGTGAAAGAATTTTAAATGTTAATTTTGATTCTCAATCTGTCATATGAAAAAGCTTTTCTTCTTTTTGTTTTTGCTAATCCCATTTACAAAAAATTTTGCGCAGAACAACTCAGTAAATAATCCTGAAAAAATAGTAGGCGCAGATATTTCTTTTCTGCCGCAATTGGAAGCAAGAGGAAACAAATTCAGTGACAATGGAGTGCAGAAGGATGCAATCCTTATTTTAAAAAATCATGGTTTTAATTATATCCGTTTGCGTATTTTCAATGATCCTGCTGCAGACAGCGGTTATTCTCCGCATCAAGGTTTTTGCGATCTCGACCATACCAAACAAATGGCAAAACGCATCAAAGCTGCCGGCATGAAATTCTTGCTGGACTTTCATTACAGCGATACTTGGGCAGATCCCGGCAAACAATTTAAACCTGCAGCATGGAAAGATCTAAATATTTTTTTGTTGGCACAGGCTGTGCATGATTATACAGTTCAGGTATTAACTGCATTGCAGCAACAAAATACTTTACCTGATATGGTTCAGGTTGGCAATGAAATAAATCATGGCATTTTATGGCCTGATGGAAATGTTAATCAAATTAACTACCTCGCTTCATTATTGAGTTCCGGTACAAAAGCAGTAAGAGAAGTTGATCCGAAAATTAAAGTGATGTTGCATATTGCCTGCGGCGGACAGAATGAAGAGTCAAGAGCATTTCTTGACAGCATGATTGACAGGAATATTTCTTTTGATGTAATTGGTCAATCTTATTATCCTAAATGGCATGGCACGATCGCCGATCTGCAAAATAATCTCAACGATCTTTCAAAAAGATTTAAACAGGATATTATTGTTGTTGAATATTCTGAACACAAACAGGAAGTGAATGATATTGCATTCGGAATACAAAATAAAAAAATGATCGGAACTTTTATATGGGAGCCTTTGAACACATGGGAGAAGATTTTTGATAAAGATGGAACCTCAAACAAATTGATCGCGGTATATGATGATATCAAAGCAAAATATCTTGTTCCTTAAGAAACATAAAGCAATGATAGTTTCATGAATAGTTAATATCTGCAGATTGTAATTACCGTTTTTACTTTGTATATTACAACAGTGAAACAATCATTCCTTCTGTATGGTGCTAATGGTTATACCGGTCAGCTCATTGCTAAAATGGCAAAGAGTTACGGGTTATCTCCCATTTTATCGGGAAGAAATGAAGCAAAGATTCGCCCTCTGGCACAATCCTTACAATTGCCTTATCGTATCATTGATCTGAATGATACGGAAAAACTGCATCGTGTTTTATCTGAAGTAAAATCAGTCTTACATACAGCGGGACCATTTAAGAATACTGCTTCTCCTATGATTGAAGCCTGCATTGCAACCAACACACATTATCTGGATATTACCGGAGAGATCGGAGTATTTGAGTTGGCTAAGCTTTACCATGAAAAAGCTTTGTTTAAAAACATTACCATCATGCCGGGTGTTGGTTTTGATGTGGTACCTACTGATTGCATGGCCTTATTCTTAAAAAACAAATTACCTGATGCACAATTTTTAAAATTGGCTTTTGCAAGCATCGGCGGCGCTTACTCGCACGGCACATCGATCACGATGGTAGATGGTTTGGGAGAAGGCGGTGCGATAAGAGAGAACGGAAAAATTATTGCAACACCATTAGGGCATAAAGGAAGATGGGTGGATTTTGGATTGAAGAAATTATTTGTGATGACTATTCCCTGGGGCGATGTTTCTACAGCTTATTATACAACCGGCATCCCGAATATTGAAACATATACCGGTGCCTCACCAAAAACTTTTAAATTATTAGAGTATCAGCATTTATATAATTGGTTATTAAAAACATCATTGGTACGGAATTATGTGAAAAGAAAAATAAATGCAAAACCTGCCGGACCAAGTGATGAAGAGAGAGCAAAAAGCAAAAGCCTTGTTTGGGGTGAAGTGGAAAATTCAAATGGTGAAATTATTCAGGCCAGATTTACCGGACCTGAAGGATACACACTAACCGCACACAGCAGTTTAATTATCATGAAAAAAGTATTGAATGATGATTTTAAAGCCGGCTATCAAACACCTGCAAATGCTTACGGTGAAGATCTTGTTTTAGAAATTCCGGGAACAAATCGCGAGATCATCAACAAAGAATAAATTATTTAATTTCTTTCATTTTACATCCATCATTTCAAACAATCAGCTCCGAATTTTGTTAATCATTTTACGAATCATTCATTAAAAATATAAAAACATGTCAGTAACAAAAGCTTATGCAGCGCAGGCAGCAACAACACCATTAACACCATTTGATTTCAGCCGAAGAGAACCTGGGCCACACGATGTACAGATCGAAATTCTATATTGCGGAGTTTGTCATTCAGATATACATCAGGTAAGAAATGAATGGGGTGGATCAATGTATCCCATGGTGCCCGGCCATGAAATTGTTGGACGTATTACCAAAGTTGGTGAACATGTTAAAAAATTCAAAGTAGGAGATTTAGCCGGTGTTGGATGCTTTGTTGATTCCTGTCGTGTTTGTGATAATTGTAAAGAAGGATTAGAACAATATTGTGATACAGGAATGGTTGGTACTTACAACAGTCTTGAAAAAGATGGTAAGACTCCAACCTACGGTGGTTATTCAACTTTAATTGTTGTGGATGAACAATACACTTTAAAAATTTCTGATAAACTTCCTTTGGAAAGAGTAGCACCTTTATTATGTGCCGGTATCACCACTTATTCTCCATTAAAACATGTTGGTATAAAAAAAGGTGATAAAGTTGCTGTATTGGGTTTGGGTGGGTTGGGTCACATGGCTGTTAAATTTGCGGTTTCATTTGGTGCTGAAGTAACCATGTTAAGTTCATCTCCTTCCAAAAAAGCAGATGCAAAAAAATTAGGTGCGCATCATTTTGCATTAACCTCCGATAAGGAAACCATGAAAGGCTTGCAAAATCATTTTGATATTATTCTCAATACAGTTTCTGCACAACATGATTATTCTACTTATCTGAACTTATTAAGAACGAACGGAACCATGATCGTTGTTGGTGTACCGCCATCACCCTCACAGGTTCCGGCATTTACTTTAATTGCTAAAAGAAGAAGTATCATCGGCTCTTTAATTGGTGGAATTAAAGAAACACAGGAAATGCTTGATTATTGTGCTGAACACAATATCAGTTCGGAAGTGGAAGTAATTCCCATTCAGCAAATCAACGAAGCGTATGAACGAATGATAAAGGGAGATGTCCGTTACCGTTTTGTTATTGATATTGCATCATTAAAACAATAAACCATTCAGGCTTGAAAACGATAAAAGGCCATCCCAACCTAACAAGGGGCAGCCTTTTATATTTCTCATATTAAGCAAACTTAAACCTGATTAGAAAAACAGGTCACATATTTTAAGGGAAAGGATACTTGGACTTTGTTACACAAAAATGCATGTTATAATAACCGCAAAAAATGACTTTTATCAGTTTTTGAAAAAAGTTTCAAAAAAAATTATAACCCCCATAAAAAGAAAAATAAACCGCCGGCAGCGATCAACATACTCAACCACCAAAGCTCCTTTCGTCTGGTGAGAATGGCAATAGCAGAAATTGCAATGGATATCTGAAACAGTGTAACTGCTCTTGATAAAATAATATGTTTATCTAAATGAAACTTTGATTCTGTTTGCGCCTCTTCGGCCTGTTTTTTAATTTCTTCCTGCTCTTTTTTATACTTCTCGGCATCAGCGGGTGCTGCTTTTGAAAGGCTCACTTCCAGAGATTTAATTTCTCCTTTAATTCCCTTTGCCTGATAATAAGCCCATTGATCGGATGCTTTGATTTGCTCGATCAATGCCTCATTCGAATGATGACCTGCCATCAAACCAGAAATAGCTGCAAACACTGCCATGAATGCAGTTGAAATAGCAACATACATGGACCAACCCGTTTCTTTTTTTTCTTCTTTTTTCAATTCTTCTTCCACTTTCTCCTGAATGGTTTCAGTTAAATGTTCGGTAGGTATTTCAATTTCTTCCATGACGTAAAAGTTTCTCTAAATATACAATCTTGTTATTTTAATAAGCCAAATATTGTATTTCCTATTGGCATTTTCATGAACATGCAACATTACAAATTCCTGATTATATTTAATCTTTCTAAAACACCATATATGAAAAGACTACTTACAGTAATCATTCTCGTTGCATTATGCCAGAAAAGCTTTTCCCAAGTCGATACATTTTCTGTTTATAAAAAAACAAGTGTGATGATTCCTATGCGTGATGGCACAAAGCTTTTCACAGTCATCATTGCCCCTGCGAATAATAATCAGCAAACATTTCCAATACTGATCCAGCGAACACCTTATGGTGCCGATATTCCCGTTAAGGACGGAAGTACTTTGAATATCACACGCACCAGCTTTTCTGTGTTGGGGAAAGGCGGATACATATTTGTATTACAGGATATTCGCGGCAAATATAAAAGTGAAGGAACGATGCAGATACATCAACCCATCATTCATGTAAAAGAAAAAGGAAAAGTGGATGAAAGCACGGACACGTATGATACGGTTGACTGGTTAACAAAAAACATTTCAAACAATAACGGCAAAGCCGGTATTTACGGCATTTCATATCCGGGTTGGTTAGCATTGGTTGGTGCTGTTGATCCGCACCCTGCTTTGAAAGCCTCGTCAGAACAGGCTTGTATGGGAGATCTGTTTTTAGGCGATGATTTTCATCACAACGGTGCATTCCGTTTGAGTTATGGCATGGAATACAGTTATGAAGTGGAATATGATAAAACAACTGATAGTGATTTTCCTTTTCCTCAATATGATCTCTACGATTGGTATGTGAAATTGGGTTCTTTAAAAAATGTGAATGAAAAATATTTACATAATAAAATTCCCACCTGGAACAATTTTGTGCAGCATCCTAACTACGATTCTTTCTGGCAAAAAAATTCTACACTCAGTTATGTAACACATCCTGAAATTCCGATGATGCACGTGGGCGGTTATTTTGATCAGGAAGACATGAATGGTCCGCAATTGATGTATGCTGCCATGGAAAAGAAAGATACATTCAATCGCAACTTTATTGTTTTAGGTCCGTGGAATCACGGACAATGGTCAAGAGCCAATGCAGACAGTTTGGGAAAGATTGCATTTGAAAGTAATACCGCTGCATGGTTTCAGGCACTGCAAAAAAAATGGTTTGATTATTGGCTGAAAGGAATTGGTGACGGCAAATTCAGTGAAGCGAATTGTTTTCAAACCGGAAGCAATCAATGGAAAACCTATACAACCTGGCCGCCGAAAGAAGCTGTAATAAAAAATTTATATGCCAATAGTGATAATAAAGCTTCATTCAGCAAACCCAACACTGACAAGGGTTCTGTAACTTATATCAGCGATCCAAATAAACCCGTTCCATATCGTACCACTCCTATTGAAGCAACTTATGGCAGAGGAAGCAGATGGAGAACATGGCATGTAGAAGATCAGCGATTTGTTTATTCAAGGCCTGATGTGGTAAGTTTTTCAGCAGATTCATTGACTGATGACCTGACTGTTACCGGAAAAATAACGGCACATATTTTTGCAAGCACTACAGGAACAGATGCGGATTTTATTGTGAAACTGATCGATGTTTATCCTGCATTCGATCAAAGTTTATCGATGAGTAATTATCAATTGCCTGTTGCCATGGAAGTGTTCAGAGGAAGGTTCAGAAAGAGTTTTGAAAAACCGGAACCTTTTGTTCCGGGAAAACCTGAAGAGATCGTGATAGATCTTCATCAGATCAATCATACTTTTAAAAAAGGGCACCGTTTGATGATACAGATTCAAAGCACCTGGTTCCCTGTTATCGACCGCAATCCTCAAAAATTCATTCCTAATATTTTTGAAGCAAAAGAATCAGATTTCATCAAAGCAGAACATACCATTTATTTTACAGAAAAATATCCAACGCATATTGAATTGCCTGTAATGAAGCAATAACAGGGAGAAATCAACGTTTTAAGCAGAAATTAAGGTAAAAAGGAAACTATAACTGTAAAAAAACTAAAACTTGTTTAATTTTATTTTTTGAAATTCTGATTTTATGAAACGTTTGTCTCTATTAATTTTATCTGTTGTTGCGATCTTCGCCGTATCATGCAGCCATCACAAAAAAGTGCAGGTGCCTGTTAAGTCCGTTGAAGTACCAAAAGTTGCTGAACCTGCGGTAGACACAAATACTTATGTTCCTTTTACCAGAGACCTCTACAACAGATTAAAAGCATATAATATCGATATTAAGAAAGTACAGTTCTTTATTGATCAGCAAGTGGTATTGAACAGGTATATTGATGTAAATAAAGCAGAAATAAAATCAGGTGTGGTAAAGTTTGAGAACGGCAGATATACCAATGAGATCGTTGTTCCTGCTCTTACACCATGTGTTGTTGATTCAGTTGATTATGACGGATTCAGGGTAAGTTTTGAAAAAGGGAGTTTGAATAATTTCAAATTCATCAATAATAAATATTCGCCCGATTTCTTTGTTTTTACCGGCACCAACTGGAAAGAGGGCACTGCTGAAGTGTATTACGATAAACAGATCTATCGTGCAAGTTGTGCAAATTGTTCAAGTATCTCCGAAGTGAAACTGATGGTAAAACAAAGTGATATGGATAAGAGTGAAAAGAAAACAAAAGTTTTACAGGGAAGAAAAGTTGATTCAAATTTTTAATAATGTTTGTCAGCTGCCATGAAAATGGAACTGTGAACTGAGCGTAGCAAGAGGCGATGCCATAGAATACAAAAAGCTCAAATCAAAAAAATTATTCTTCTCCTACATTGTGTTTCATTTTGTGGATTTGGATTCGAGTACCCAGTACAAATAGCTTCATCCCTTCAGAAATAGTGGTATCATCGGGCGGATTAATTAAGAATTTTCCGTTCTTATGTTTTACACCAATACAATTAACTCCTGTTTTTTTCCAGTCCATAATTTCTTTTAAAGAAATATCTCTTATTTCGGGTGGCAGTTTATCATAATCTATGCTTTCGATATTAATACTTTCTCCTTCATCGCCTGATAAATGATCGATAAATTCCACCACATCGGGTTTTGAAACCAATGTTGCCATATGTGTACCTCCTATCTTATCCGGCATGATAACATTATTAGCGCCTGCTTTTTTTAATTTAGCTACAGCACTTGCCTGCGTTGCACGGCTGATGATATGGATATTCGGATTTAATGTTCTTGCAGATAACACCACAAAAACATTATCAGCATCAGTTGGTAAAGCGCATATTAAACTTCTTGCATTTTCGATGCCTGCTTTTTTTAATATCTCATCATTAGTGGCATCGCCCTTTAAATAAAGAAGATGCGGATCTTCCAATAGAAAATCATCAATATTTTTTTCACGATAATCAATGGCAACAAAATCCACTCTATGTGCCTTCAATGTTTTTGCAGCCTGTTGTCCGTTACGGCCAAAACCGCAAATAATGACATGGCCGTTGAGATGATTGAGTGATAACATAAGTTTTCTGTTTTTAAAATACAATTGCATCTCTCCGCTCGCAACATATCTGGTCAGTCTTGCCAATGCATAAGCGAATGTGGCGAATGAAGTGATGATGAAAAACATATTGAATATCCTTCCTGCATGAGATAACGGTTTTACTTCCCCGTAACCGATGGTGGTGATAGTGATGACCGTCATGTATAAAGCGTCAAAGAAGCTGTATCCTTCCACCGTCATAAATCCGGCTATACCAATCATGGTGATGACTAATATCACAACAAACCAGAAGATCAATGGCGGCAATCGTTTCATAAAAAATTGTATAGCTGAACTGACTCTCTTTCAAAATTACAGCAGAGAAATTTAATGAAGAATGATTATTGGCATCTATCCATTACTTTCGCAAAAATATTCATTATGGGTATTGCAGATAAATTAGCGCAAATGAAAAACGAAAAAGCAGCAGAAAATTTAAAAGCCGGACAAGAATTTCTGGCAACGAATAAAACAAAAGAAGGTGTAATTGAATTGGCAAGCGGATTACAGTATGAAGTGATTACAGCCGGTGCCGGTGAAAAACCAAAAGCACATAACAGTGTTACCTGTCATTATCATGGAACCTTGATCAATGGAACTGTATTTGACAGTAGTGTGCAAAGAGGAGCTCCTGCAACATTTCCATTGAACAGAGTAATTTCAGGATGGACTGAAGGATTGCAATTAATGCCAACCGGAAGCAAATGGCGTTTCTTTATTCCACCACATTTGGGTTATGGAGACAGACAAGTAAGCGCTGAGATTGGGTCAAATTCAACTTTGATATTTGAAGTGGAATTGATCTCGTTTAATTAATAACACGAAAGTCGTTAATCGCAAGTTCAGAAGATGCCAACTTACGATTAACGATTTTTATTATTTACATCAGTTCACTTAATTCCAACCAACGCAATTCTTTTTGGGCTAATTCAGAACTGATCTCTCCTATTCTTTTGCTTAATAAATTCAATCTTTCAAAGTCTTCATCAGGATTACTGAGTTGTTCTTCTATTTTATTTTTCTCTGCTTCCAATGAGGCGATCTCTTTTTCCAGATCTTCAAACTCACGTTTTTCTTTGAATGTTGGTTTTCTTTTTGCAGTTGCTTTAATCTCTTCCTTAATTGCTTCTTCGGTTGATTTCCCCTTGCTTTTAAAATCTTCCAATGCCTGCCACTTATTATCTTTCTTCTCATTGTCTTTCAACCAAAGTCTGTACTGCGTATAGTTTCCGGGAAAATCTCTTACTTCGCCTTCACCTTCAAAAATAAATAAGTGATCTACCAACCTATCCATGAAATATCTATCGTGACTAACGATCAACACACAACCCTGATAATCGCTTAAGAAATTTTCGAGCACCGCTAATGTGGGAAGATCAAGATCATTGGTAGGTTCATCTAAAATTAAAAAGTTAGGATTAGTGAATAAGACAATCAATAACTGCAATCGCTTTTTTTCACCACCACTTAATGAATTTAAATATGTGTATTGTTTATCAGGTGTGAATAAAAATAATTCTAAGAACTGCGCTGCACTTAAACTTCCGCCGTTTGCCAATGGAAAATTCTCTGCAAATGTTTTCACATATTCAATCACCCGCATGTTGTGTTTGAATACCAAACCTTGTTGTGAAAAATTACCGAACACAACCGTATCACCCACATTGATTTTACCGCTATCACTTTTTTCCAAACCCTGCAGCATATTTAAGAAAGTGGATTTACCAACACCATTCTTTCCAATAATTCCAATTCTTTCACCTTTGCTGAAAGTATAATCAAGGCCTTTTAAAATTGGAAGGCTGCCATAACTCTTATTCACTTTTTTCATCTCAACGATCTTTCCACCCAGCCTGCTCATCTTCACCTGCAATTGTACTTGTGCATCTTCTATTTTTTGTTTGGCCTTTGCTTCTACTTCATAAAAATTATCTTGTCTGCTTTTACTTTTTGTGGTACGTGCTTTTGGTTGTTTGCGCATCCACTCTAATTCTTTTCGGTATTCGTTCTTCGCTTTATCAATACTTGCCAATTCGCTTTCAACACGTGCTGCTTTTTTCTCAACATAGTTTTCATAATCGCCGCGATACACATACATGTTCTCTCTTTCCAATTCCCAAATTTCTTCACTCACTGCATCGAGAAAATAACGGTCATGTGTTACCAATAACAAAGTCACATTTTCCTGATTCAAATAATTTTCTAACCACTCGATCATCTCTACATCCAAATGATTCGTTGGTTCATCCATCATCAACAAAGTATGTTTATGATCAAAGCCAATATCAATTAATGTTTTTGCGAGTGCAACACGTTTACGTTGCCCTCCGCTTAAATCGCTCACAGCTTGTTCTAAATGGTGCACATTCAATTTGGTCAATATCTGTTTCACTTTCACTTCAAAATCCCAGGCATTCAGATCATCCATTTTACCAAATAATTCCACCATTTTTTCGCCGTCTTCGCTATCGGTTGCCAATTCATATTCACGGATCACATTCAGTACCGGATGATTGGTATGAAAAATATTTTCCAGCACCGTTTTGTTCTCATCAAATTTTGGGTCTTGCTCAAACAAAGCCACCGTAACATCTTTATGAATAAATAATTTGCCGGAATCAGGCGTTTCTTCACCGTTCAAAATACGCAGCAGGGTTGATTTTCCCACGCCGTTGCGTGCGATCAGCGCAATTTTATCACCCTCATTGATGTGAAATGAAATATTCTTAAACAACGGATTAATACCGTAACTCTTGGTTAAACCTTCTACAGAAACATAATGCATGCGGCAAATATAGCGATGCAAATTTTGATAGGTAATTTTGGGGTGACGGGCAGTAGTTTTTCATGGCTACTTTACTTGCGTCGCACACTTGTGCTTTCAAATAATAATTGATCACTATACCCCAAACTGCTTCAAATGATGATCCAAATGTTTATAAAACATATTATTCCATTGGGTTTTATTCAGTACATCAAATGAGTGAGATTCTTTCCCGTCAAAATATGCTTCACCGAGTTGTTGTGTTTTGATGATAAAATTTATTAAACGTTCTTTCTCTATTTCAAAATCTTTATCATCTTTCACTATAAAGAATGGTGCAGTGTTAATGCTTTTCTTAAATGGCTTTTCATTTGTAACCATATCTTTTGCCATTAATTTAATAATGAATTTCATCAATCCTTTTGGTTTTGGATGTTTATCTTCATCATATACCAACTCATACGTTACATTACAATGTGCCAGCATTTGTGATACACTCATTTTTCCCCAGAGATGTTGCGTATTTGGCGTTAATCTGTTAATACGGTCAATAATTTCGTCAGAAACACTTTGATCAAAAATATTTTTCATTTTTTTGTTTTTAAAATATAAAGTTACACTCCTAATTTCCCTTCTGCATATAATCTGCGCATTTCTTTTTTATCAAATTTGCCAACACTTGTTTTCGGGATCTCTTTAATAAAACTGATCTTCTCCGGCAATTGGTATTTGGCAAATGATGGCAATAAAAATGAATGGAGCTCATCCATCGACAATGAATCATTTTCATCTCGCAACACAATAACAGCTAAAGGGCGTTCTGTCCATAGCTCATCAGGAATAGCGATCACAGAAGCTTCTTTCACTTTTGGATACGCCATGATTGCCACTTCCAGCGCTACACTCGATATCCATTCACCACCGCTTTTAATGAGGTCTTTGGTTCGGTCAGTTATTTTCAGATAACCTTCTTCATTGATCGTTCCTACGTCACCTGTTTTAAACCAACCATCTTCACTGAAATTTTCATGACTGATGGTTTTGAAATAAGAGCTGATGACCCATACACCTTTGACTTGAATCTCACCAACTGTTTTTCCATCACGTGGCGCAATGATTCCATTTTCGGTAACAATTCTTATTTCAACACAGGGAACTTCCTGTCCCTGCAATGCTCTTATTTTTATTTTTTCAGAATCTGATAAAGATGCATGCTGGGGTTGCAATCTGCTTAAAGTTCCTACCGGAGATGTTTCTGTCATTCCCCATGCATGTATGGCTTTGATACCAAAATCTTTTTGAAAGTTTCCTATCAATGTTGGAGGCATGGATGCTCCTCCTACTAAAAATTCTTTTAAAGGAAAAGAATCACTTACTCCATTTTTTTTCAATACTGTATAAATTCCCTGCCAGATGGTGGGAACACCGTTCGCTTTATTTGCTTTTTCGTTAATGATGATATCAATAAAAGGTTCGGGATGTAAATGACAGGAAGGGAAAATTAAAACAGTCCCACATAAAACAGCACCATAAGGAATACCCCATGCCATCACATGAAATTGAGGTACACCAACTAATATCCTGTCTTCGGTTGATGTATTGCCATAATTGGGTAGAGACATTATTACAGCATGCAACCATGTTGACCTATGTGAATACAATACACCTTTGGGCAAACCCGTTGTGCCGCTGGTATAACACATGGCACAGGCATCATTCTCATCAACTGTTACCCAATCAATATTATCGGCTGCATCGGCAATAAAATCTTCATAATCGATTGCGTTAGGTAAACTTGTTTTAAAACCTTTTGGCGCATTCATGATGATGTACGCTTCCACTGTTGGCAACAACGCAGCAATATTTTCAAATGCCGGAGTCAATATTGCATCGATAAAAATGATCCTGTCTTCAGCATTATTAACGATGAATTCTGTTTGTGAAGAAGAAAGTCTGATATTAATGGTATGACAAACTGCGCCGGCGCCGGGAATGCCAAAATACAATTCAAGATGCTGATGATGATTCCAAGCATAAGTGCCGATCATATCTCCCGGCTTTACCTGAAACTTTCCCAGCAAAGCATCGGCAATCTTTTTACTTCGTTTATAGAGATCGGCATAAGTATACACATGCCTTGTTTTGTCCGGAAAAATGCTGATGATCTCCTTTTTCGGGAACACACGGTTTCCGTGATCAATAATTGACGTTACGGTAAGCGGGCAATGCATCATTAGTCCTTGCATAATATATTTTTTAAAAAGTAATTAAACAATATACTCTGCATTTTTTATTGATGCAAGGATATTTAAAAGAATTTTAAACACTTACATTCGCAACGGAATAAAAATTAATTCTGCAATGGCATCTTTTCTGTCCCTAAAAAAAAATTATGATTCTTTCATAGCTGCAGTGTTGGGGTTCATGGCTATCCTGCTGTTCACACATTATGGTGGCATTGGCATTTCGCCGGATTCTATCATGTACACCAGCGTGGCCAGAAATATGAATGCGGGTAAATGGTTATTGGGTTATGATAATAAGCCGATGGTCTTATTTCCTGTTTTGTATCCTGTTTTTTTAGGAGTTATCATGTTCATTACAAGATTGGATGTTATTGCTTTTGCTCCTTCATTAAATGGATTATTATTTGCTGGTGTTTTGTATCTGAGCGGTTGTATTATGCAAAGGTTTACAACTACATCGAGATTGTATAAAGCATTTGTTTTATTGATCATTATTGTTTGCCCTTGTTTAACAGATGTGTATTCGATGCTTTGGTCAGAAACATTGTTTATTTTTTGGGTGATCTTGTTCATCATTTTCATGCTTCGCTATCTGCAAAAAAGTACTTTGAAAAATTTATTGCTCATCGGCTGCATTGCAGCATTGAGTTGCATTACACGTTATGCAGGTGTTACGTTGATTGGCACAGGCGGTTTATTGATTGTATGTTTTTCCGCATTGACATGGAAGAATAGAATATTTCATTTAGTGTTATTCGGTTACGCAAGCATTTCATTGTTAGCAATCAATTTAATAAGGAATCAATATACAACAGGAATGTTGACCGGTGTTCGTCAAAAAGGAATTGTTTCTTTACATGATAACATTCAATACTTCGGAAATGTGCTGAGCGATTGGTTGCCATTTGCCTCTTTAACCCGACCCTTCAGTTTTTCATTGGGATTGATTTTTTTACTCGGTGCGTTGATCACTTTTATTTATCGTGTCAAAAAACAAAAAGATTACAAGAGTTTCGAAAATATTACAACAACATTCTTTTTAGTTTTTGGTTGGTTCATGGTGATCAGTGCAACCGTTTCGCGTTACGAACCTATCAATGCAAGATTATTATCGCCATTGTTTATTTCATTCCTGTTTTTTTGCACGCAAAGTATTCCAAGAATTGTAAAATTTATCAATAATAAAATATTCAAAATTTGTTTTGTTTTGGTGATGGTAAGCTTAGCAGCTGTTTTATTATTTCAACACTATGCCATTGATACAATAACTTATAAAAGTGAAGCGGAAGGCGGCATTGGCGGTTATACAGAAGATGATTGGAAACAGTCGCAAACATTACATTATCTGCAAAAAGACAGCAGTTTTTTTAATCCGGTCATTCCTGTTTTTTCGAATGCCAATCACGCTGTCTATTTTTATACCGGCCAATCTGTTTTTTCATTGCCTGAAAGAGTACATACCAATAAAGTAATTTCTTTGAATGCAACACCAACATTCAAACTGATTTGGTTTAATACGGAGGAAAATGCCGACCTGCTTACTCTTAACGAATTGAAAAAAAATAAATCAATGATACCAATCAAAACATTTAATGACGGCAGTTTATTTTTATGTACTAACGATACAAGTTTGCTTCATAAAAAATTCTAATAACAAATTTATTTTTTAATTAATATGTATGGCTGAAGATCTATCAATCAAGCATGGAAGCAAACAGGAACAATACGAAAATTTATTGCCACAAGTAAAGGCACTACTCGATGGAGAACCAGACCTGATTGCCAATTTGGCCAATGTGGCTGCGGCTTTGAAAGAACAGTTCGGTTGGTTATGGATTGGATTTTATCTCGTGAAAAACGATGAATTAGTGTTGGGCCCTTTTCAAGGCCCAGTTGCATGTACACGCATCAAAAAAGGCAGAGGCGTTTGCGGAACAAGTTGGCAGCAAGCAAAAACATTGATCGTTCCCGATGTTGAAAAATTTCCCGGTCATATTGCCTGCAGCAGTTTATCAAAAAGTGAAATAGTTATTCCACTATTTAAAAATGATATAGTATTTGGTGTGTTGGATGTTGACAGTGATGTGTTGAATGATTTTGATGAAACAGATCAATCATATCTTGAAAAAATCATAGCGCTCATTAATTTGTAAATAAAGAATCCTTCGCTTGCAGGATTCTTATTTCGGAGTTTAAAGGGGGCAACTATTTTTAATTAGTCATGTACATTAATATTCTTACAACCATTCGTATTATAGATCGGCTGAGAAGAAATAATAGTTACTTTTTTAAGGTCTATATCAGATGCCTCTGTACAATCAAACCCTTTATTTGCTTTAATCTGTATGTTTTCAAAATAAATATGATGAACCGGTTGTTGCGGTAACCCAACAATCGAGATGGCTTGTTTAGCGCCATCGCATCGGATATTGCTGATATGGAACTCAGTAAATTCAGGTACTTTATCAGCAACTGTTGTCTTCACATCCTTTACATCTTTTCCGGCCGGCACATCTTCATAATAAGTGTTGAATGATATCGCTTCATGAACAATATTCTTCATCATGATATTATCAACGTAAATATTTTTCACCAATCCACCCCTGCCTGCATTGCTTTTAATACGGATACCAATATCTGTTCCTATAAAATTACAATCACTCACATAAATATTTTCCATTCCTCCATCGGTATTACTGCCAACTACAAATCCACCATGTGCACGAAATACGGTACATCCTGCAATGATAATATTTTCGAGTACAGGATTGCTGACATCCTTCAGCCCGCTGCTCTTCATGCAAATACCATCGTCACCTGCATTCACATTGCATTTATACACCACCACATTTTTACACGCACTGATATCAATGCCATCACCGTTTTGCGCCCACCAATCATTGTACACGCTCACTCTGTTCATGGTTAAATTGGTACATCTGTTGGGATAAAAAACAAATTTGGGCGAGTTTCGTAATGTAACCGATTCGATCAAAACATTGCTACAATTCACCAAGTACAACATATAAGGACGCAGATAATCCCTTGCCGGTAAATAATCTTCAGCTGCCGGTTTAGTTGATTTTTCTTTTACCCTTTTCAGATATTCTTCACCATTCATCGCTTCAAAACTCGGCCACCAAACCTTTCCATCCTTACTTATAACACCTGTTTTGGTTATGTCGCTCCACTGCCCTGCATTTGTTTTTTCTTTCTTTACAGGCCGCCAGCTATCACCTGCACCATCAATGATCCCATCACCGGTAATGGCAATATTTACAAGATCATATCCATAAATGGGTGATGCTGGTGTAAATGCATTGCTCTTGCTTCCTGCTTTAATGATGGGATATTGCGTATGGTCTTTTGTGAACTGAATGAAAGCACCATGTTCTAAATGAAGATCTACATTGCTTTTTAACTCAATGGGACCAGTTAGCCATATTCCTGCAGGCACAATCACACTGCCACCACCTGCATTTGTACAAGCATCGATTGCTTTTGCAAAAGCCTGTGTACAGAGTGTTTTGCCGTCATTGGCTGCACCATAATCACTGATGGAGAATTTTTTATCTGCAAATTCAGGCACAACAACATCCGGCATTTTAAATGGCGCATGCTGAATATAATACCCGATATTTTTTTCCTGAGAATAACTATTACCGGAAAATAATAAAAGTGAAGAAAGAAATAAACTGTTGAGTATTGATTTCATATTTTTCATTTTGCAAGTCGTTCGTTGATATAAAAGTAAAAACCTTCTTACTGTTTAATCACATTATTTACGGAAACGTTCCCGAATGGGT
Organism: uncultured Chitinophagaceae bacterium; assembly: GCA_903904335.1. Taxonomy (GTDB): domain Bacteria; phylum Bacteroidota; class Bacteroidia; order Chitinophagales; family Chitinophagaceae; genus CAIQDX01. The sequence goes on from CAIVCF010000119.1 coordinate 27,565, forward strand.
ATTTGCAGCCGAACTTTGTACATTTACAGCTGTTATTAAAGGAAAATATTTTAATCAGTTTCAATGAAGCAATTCAATGTTCCCAATATTTACCGCAGTTCACTCATCAGTGCAGTTAAACAAAAACGCAGATTGGATGATAAACTGAAAAAAGATTTCAGTCCTACGTTATTAGACTTCGGGCCTATTCACATCTATTTGGCACGACATTTTGGTTTTTGCTACGGTGTTGAAAATGCTATTGAGATAGCATTCAATACCATTGATGAAAATCCGGGCAAAAGGATTTTCTTATTGAGTGAAATGATCCATAACCCTTTGGTAAATGCTGATCTGGAAGAAAGAGGCGTTCAATTTTTGCAGGATACTTACGGAAAACAGATTATTCCTTTTGATACCATCACAAAAGATGATATTGTTTTGATACCCGCATTCGGAACAACATTGGATATTGAACAAATGCTGCGTGAAAAAGGAATTCATACCGAAAAATACAATACTACTTGCCCCTTCGTTGAAAAAGTGTGGAACAGAAGTGAGCAGATCGCTGAAAAAGGCTACAGCATTGTAGTTCACGGCAAGCCCAAACATGAAGAAACAAGAGCAACTTTTTCTCATGCATCATCACATACGGCAACTATTGTTGTAAACGATATGAATGAAACCATTGAGCTGGGAAAATATATCACTGGTGAAAAATCATCTGAATTATTTTATACCGAATTCAAAGGAAGATATTCTGAAGGTTTTGATATCACCAAAGATCTGCAAAGAATCGGCGTTGTAAATCAAACAACACAATTGGCAACAGATACACAGGAGATTTCGGATTATCTGAAGTTAGTAATCAAAAAACATTACCATTTAACCGATGATAATATCGGTAAGCATTTTGCAGATACTCGTGATACTTTATGTTATGCAACCAACGATAATCAAACAGCTGTTGCAGCAATGATGGAAACAGAAGCCGATCTTGCCATTGTGATAGGCGGATACAACAGCAGTAATACTTCTCATTTGGTTGAGTTATGTGAAAAGAAATTACCGACTTATTTTATTGATTCAGCTGCAAGGATCATTAATCAGCACGAATTAATTGCCTGCAATTGGAAAACGAAAGAACAATACCCGGTACATTGTTTTCTTCCTCAAAAAAATCCTGTGAAAATACTGATCACCAGCGGTGCTAGTTGCCCGGATGCTTTAGTGGAAACTGTGATTAGAAAATTAATTTCTTTTTATTCTGTTGAAAAAAATATAGAAACCCTCATTGCCTCTTTTGATTAAAATAAAAATCCCCCGAGTTTAAAACAAGGGGGAGAATCTTCTTGCAAGAAGTAATATCAAGTAACTTGTACTTTGAAATTACATTTTCATTTTTGCAGTATCTTTCTTGGTTGTGTCCATTGCAGCTTTTGCAGTGTCCATTTTCTTAGTTGTGTCAACAGCTGGTTTAGTTGTATCAGCACCAGCAGTTTTAGTGTCACCACTGTTACATGCTACAAAACCGGCAATAGCTAATAATGCAATAACTTTTTTCATTGTACTTGTTTTTGGGTTTGTTAAATTTTGCGCAAAGATAAAGGCAGGTTTGGATAAAGCAAATTTTGCAGGTCCTTTTTTAGGACTACTTTTTTCTGAAAAATATCCGAATAGGCACACCTTTTAAATTAAAATGTGTACGAAGCTGATTCTCAAGATAATTTCTGTAAGGCAGCTTTATATCATCGGGATAATTTGTGAAAAACGCAAAGGATGGAACTACTGTCGGCAACTGTGTTACGAACTTTATTTTAACTGAATGGCCGCGTACCACCGGTGCATGGTATGATTCAACTGCTTTGAGCATTACATCATTCAGTTTCGATGTAGGTATTTTTTGTGTTTTGTTTGCATATACTTCCAATGCGATCTCGATCACCCGAAAAATTCTTGTTTTATCTTTTGCAGAAATAAATAAGACCGGAACATCTGTAAAAGGTGCTATTTTTTGTTTTAATGCTTTTTCATAATCACGTGCAGTATTGGTGTCTTTTTCCATCAGATCCCATTTATTCACCAACACAACAATTCCTTTTCCTTTTCTTGTTGCCAAACTGAAAATGCTTACATCCTGCGCCGTAATTCCTTTTTCTGCATCCAACACCAGCATACAAATATCCGCTTCATCCATTGCTTTAATGGCACGGATAATGGAATAAAATTCAAGATCATCTTTTTCTTTACTTTTCTTTCTGATACCTGCTGTATCGATCAACACAAATTCTTTCTGAAATAAATTATAGTGTGTATGAATAGTATCTCTCGTAGTTCCGGCAATATCACTCACAATGGTTCTTTCTGATCCAATTAATGCGTTTAACAATGATGATTTACCAACATTCGGTTGACCAATAATGGCAAACTTCGGCAACTCCATTCCATCCGTTAATGCTGAATCTTCTTCTTTCATCGAAGCTACGACAGCATCTAATAATTCACCTGAACCTGTGCCGCTGAGACTGCTGAGTGTATAGATAGTTTCAAAGCCTAAACTGTAAAATTCATTGGCATCTAATTCCCTTTCGCCATTATCCACTTTATTCACGGCGAGAAAAACAGGTTTCTTACTTCTGCGTAAAAGATCGGCCATCGCATCATCAAGGTCAGTAATACCAACAGCAACATCTACCATAAAAATAATGGCATCTGCTTCATCAATGGCAATCCTTACCTGCTTGCGTATTTCTTTCTCAAAAATATCTTCTGTATCTGGAACAAAACCGCCTGTATCTATTACATTGAATGTTTTGCCTGCCCAGTCTGCCACACCATATTGCCTGTCGCGTGTTACTCCGCTGATATCATCCACGATTGCTTTACGTTGTTCCAATAAACGGTTGAAAAGTGTACTCTTGCCCACATTTGGTCTTCCTACTATTGCTACTGTATAACTCATAAAATTTTATAAAATCAATGATTCTGCGAATTGTAATAATTGAGAAACTCGATCGCATCTTTTTCTTTTCTCAATTTTTGTTTGTTATTCTTTTCGAATGATTCGATCACATCTTTTTTGGTTAACAAGCCAAATATTTCTGCCTGATCAATTCTTTTCAAGGGTTCACATTTAACACCGGTTTCTAAAAAATAAAAACTGGATGATGAAAATTTCAGCACTTTAACGGTACCCACTAAAGAATCCTTCTCCACGATCTTGTTCGTTATTTGCTTTATCAACTGAGCATGACCTTCATTTAAAACTTGTACAAACTGATCAATTGTCAAAGAAGTTTTTGGTGATGAAAACCCTTTTTCCAAAACCAGTTCCACTTCATTATTTGTATTTTTTAATATTTCAATTTTTTTGATCGATCCTTTATCAGCTATCAATTCCTGTTCTTTACTATCTAAGAAATGTATCTGATTGGAATAAGTATTGAACCGTACTTTAACAGATGCGATCTTTTTTAAGTTATCATCATAGATATTCGCCTGTCGCCAATCATCGAATAAAAAAGGAGAACCGCCGATATCAACATAATTGAACCCTTTTTTATTCCCATCTATATCATAAACCGCAAAAGGATCTAAGCTGATGGTGCCCAATGCACTTTTCATGCTAGAATTTTCACCGATACTCCCTGCGGCAGTGCCTGTTGACTGCGCCTGAATAAACAAGAAAAGGGCAGAGAATAACACTGTAGTTAAAAATTTTTTCATGGCATTACTATTTAATTATTGTAATAGTTAACACTTAAATATAATAATTAATACCCGTATTCTCTTAGCTGCAGATCATTGTCACGCCATTTTGGACGCACTTTCACAAATAATTCTAAGAATATTTTCTGACCGATAAACGCTTCAATGTCTTTTCTTGCCATCGTTCCCAATTGCTTGATCATTTTTCCTTTCTCACCGATAATGATCGCTTTTTGTGTTTCGCGGTTTACGATAATATCTGCCTGAATTTTTACCAACGTTTCCTTTTCTTTAAATTCATTCACCATTACCGCTACCTGATAGGGAATTTCGTCTTCAAATAATTCATATACTTTTTCGCGGATCAATTCACTCACAAAAAATTTAGTAGGCAAATCACTGATATCCTCTTCATTATAAAAAGGTTCTCCTTCTGGTAATAGTTCTAAAATAGAATGAATCACCTTTTGAATATGGTATTGTTGTAAAGCAGAGATCTTCATTACTTTTTTTGCATAGGATTTATCAGCAAAAAATTTTTCAGCTTCTTCAATCTTTCCGTTTGCTGCTTTATCAATCTTATTTAGCAGAACTATGGCAGGTACTTTTAATTTCAGTGATTGAAAGATGGCATCACATTCTTCAAAATTATCATTCAGATCAACGATCAATAATGCCACATCAGAATCTTCCATGGCATTCTTGACAGCACTCATCATTTTTTCGTGCAGTTTATATTTTGTTTCGATGATACCGGGTGTATCAGAAAAAATAATTTGGTACTCGCCCGGCTTGGTCAAAAACGCCTTGATACGGTGACGCGTAGTTTGCACTTTATGTGAAACAATAGCCAGCTTCTCACCCAAAATAGCATTGAGCAAAGTGCTTTTGCCCGCATTGGGCTTACCGAATATGTTTACAAAACCTGATTTCATTTTTTGATAGGAATACGGGTTAAACCAATATTCCCTTATTCTTTGTTTGATTGAATAGTTCGATAAATATTCAAACTCTATTTCCGCCAAATCTTCACAAAAATAACAAAAGCCTCACGAGAGGCTTTTGATTAAGTTGCGAGGGATGGGATCGAACCACCGACCTTCGGGTTATGAGCCCGACGAGCTACCGCTGCTCTACCTCGCGATTTGGGGTGCAAATGTAGGCTTCGGAGCTCTTCGCGCCAAAACTAATTTTATTTACCTGAATCTTTTTTGATAGATGATGATCCTGATGATTCAAAATTTTTGATAGCAGCATCTCCTTTATAATGGATAGAGCTGGCGCCGCTTGCCTCTATCTTGCTGAATTCTTTGGTTACATTCACTTTGATACTGGATGCGCCTGATGCTTCAGCCGTACAGGTATTTGCAATCAGATCGTATGCTTTTAAATTACTGGCGCCGCTTGCATCAATATCCAATGAATTAGCAGAACCACTTAAATTAGCAGTTGACGCACCACTGATTTCTAGTTTCAATGTATTTGAACTTAAACTGGCATTTGTACTGCTTGCGCCTGTTAGATCGAATTTTAGATCATCTGCTTTAATATCTCCTTTTAAGTTACTGGCACCGCTAACCACTACTTTTAAAGCAGATGCAGTTATTTTATCAGTGATCCTAACCTGACTTGCACCTGATGCAACGATCTTTTCAATTTCTTTTACCGTAACATAAGCCTTGACTCTTGAATTATTTGAATTCCATTTGCCCCAGAAATCACTTTCCATATAAATCTTCAGTACACCATTTTTTACTTCTGTTTTTACTTTGTTTTTGTCGCCGTTTTCAACGCTTATAGCTACAGCAGTTTCAGAACCTTGTGATAAGTACATGGTTATAGCGCTCGATACTTCCACAGCCTTAAAAGCATCTACTTTTCTTATTTCGGCATTTGCATCGTACACTACACTTTTTGTGTTTTGTGCAAATGAAGTTGCAGCAAATGCTACCACTAAAAGAGAAAGGAATATTTTTTTCATGACATTTATTTTCAGTTGAAACGACAGAATGGGAATAAAGTTACAAGGCTGATAAAAAAATCTTCGTTATTTTTGTTTCGAAATTTTCCTCGGGGTGCTTTCTGTAAGGAAGGCTGAGAACAAACCCGTAGAACCTGAACAGGGTAATTCCTGCGAAGGGAAGGCGTACACTTTCTTCTGTACAATCTCCGTTAGCGTTCCCCTGTTCCCACAAAATTATTGAACCGTAAAACTGAAAGAAATGAAAAATTTTTTGGGAACGATGGCATTTGCATTCATTAACTTAATGGCAATTGCCCAAACACAAAAACTGTCCGTTACCGGAAAAGTAACAGATGCTCAAACACAAACTGCATTGGCCAATGCAACCGTAAAATTAAATGGCAGAACCATTGTAGCAGATGAAAATGGCTCATTCACTTTTACAAGATTGGTCAAAGGATTTTATGAATTAAAAGTAAGTGAAATTGGTTACGCTGATCAAGTACAGAAAATCAATCTCACCCAAAATGCAGTGACTGTAAATGTTCAAATGAAATCAGTGCAGTTGTTCTTACAACCGCTCGAAGTAAAAGCCCTGCGAGCCAATGCTGCTGCACCTTTTGCAAAAACGAATATGAATAAAGATGAAATTGCAAAAAATAATTTGGGGCAAGACCTTCCATTTATTTTGAATCAAACACCATCGGTTTATGTTAGTTCTGATGCAGGCACAGGCGTTGGTTATACTTATATGCATATCCGCGGAACAGATGCAACACGCATCAATGTTACACTGAACGGCATTCCTTATAACGATGCAGAAAGTCAGGGTACTTATTTTGTTGACCTTCCTGATTTTTCTTCTTCGGTTAATTCCATTCAAATTCAAAGAGGTGTTGGTACTTCATCCAATGGCACAGGTGCATTTGGTGCCACCATCAATCTATCAACAAATGAATTCAATGAAAAACCTTATGCTGAGTTAAATAATACTTATGGTTCTTTCAATACATGGAAGAATACAATTAAAGTAGGAAGCGGCTTGCTGAACAGTCATTTCACCATTGATGCAAGAGTCAGTAACATCACCAGCGATGGTTATATCGATCGCGCAACAAGCAGCTTACAGTCATTTGCATTTTCTGCTGCATACATCAATAAAAGCTCCTCTTTGCGTTTTAATATTTTCTCCGGGAAAGAAAAAACGTATCAGGCATGGTATGGCGTACCTGATTATTTGTTAGCTACGGACAGGACTTATAATCCTGCAGGTACTGAAAAACCCGGAACACCTTATAGTGATGAAACAGATAATTACAAACAAGATCATTACCAGTTATTTTTCAATCATTCATTCAATAAAAACTGGAGTTTTAATGCTGCTGCTTTTATAACATACGGCAGAGGTTATTATCAGGAATATAAAGCTGATCAATTGTTTACTGATTATGGATTACCTGCTGTTGGAAACGATACAACCGATCTCATTCGTCAACGCTGGTTAAGTAATTATTTTTACGGAACAATTGCATCCTTGCAGTACAAACATAAAAATGATGAAGTGACCATTGGCGGCGGATGGACAAAATATGATGGCAAACATTTTGGAGATGTGGTATGGACACAGAAAAATGCGAATATCGATAATTACGAATATTATAATTATTCGGCATTCAAAACCGATGGAAACATTTATGCAAAGTGGCAGCATAAATTAGATTTCCATTTTCAAACTTATGCTGATCTGCAATACCGCCATGTGTATCACAGCATGACAGGCTTCGAAGGCAATGCAAATCTGGATATTGCAAGAACATTCGATTTTATAAACCCAAAGGCCGGCATCACTTATTACAATAACGGACTGCAATTATTTTTAAGTTATGCATTGGGACAAAAAGAACCGAACAGAGATGATTTTCAGGCAAGTCCTTTGCAACAACCATCAGCAGAGAAAATGCATGATTTGGAATTAGGCATAGAAAAGAAAAACAGCAATTATCATTTAGGAGCGACAGTTTATTATATGTTGTACAAAGATCAATTGGTATTGACAGGGAAAATAAATGATGTAGGTTCTTACACTCGTATCAACGTTCCCAACAGCTATCGTTTGGGCATTGAACTACAGGGTGGATATATTTTTTCAAAATGGCTGAATGCCAATGCCAATCTTAGCTTGAGCAATAACAAAATAAAAGATTTTACAGAATATATAGACAATTGGGATACCGGAAATCAGGATGCTGTTGTTCATCACAACACCGATATTTCTTTTTCACCATCCATTATAGGCGGCGCAACCATTAATATTTTACCGGTTAAAAATCTGGAATTGAGTTTGCTAAGTAAATATGTGGGCAAACAATATTTAGACAATGCACAAAATGAAAGCCGCATACTCAATGCATTCTATACACAGGATGTAAGATGCAGTTACACAATTAGAAATAAAATCTTCAAAGAGATAGATCTCATTGCACAAATAAATAATGTTTTCAACAAAAAATACGAACCCAATGGCTGGACCTATGCTTATATTTCTAACAGTACATTAACCACAGAAAACGGGTATTATCCAATGGCCGGTACCAATGTTTTATTTGGCTTGAATATTAAGTTGTAAAAAATAAAGCAAATCCCCCTATGCGTCAATTATTGAAAAATAGTTGGCGCATTTTTTTGTTATAACTGTTGCCTTCGACTTTTTTCAGCTAAAGAGTTGCTCACTTGTAATTTGTGTATTCCCTCATCAAGATAAAAATGTAAAATCCGATTTTTTCAAAATACAATAAAAAAGTAGTTGACGCCATTTAGAAATTCCAATCATATTTAACCGTCTTAAACACATGTTTCACCGCTCATAATAATTCAAAAAATATAATTAAATAATATCACTCCCATACTTATCTTTAAAGCTATTACTTAAAATAACCGAACTACTATTATGAAAAAATTTTTAATTGCAACATTTTTGTTGGCGGGCATCACTTCGATAGCACAACAAAAAGACAGCATACCCACAACACCGGCAAGACCCGCAAACGGAATGCCCAATATGAACGCATTTCCAGGTTTAGGTGCAAGACCGAGCAGCCCGAAACCTTTCAAAGAAGTTATCACAGATAAAGCTGTTACAAAAAAAGGTTTGTTCATCGTTCATAAAGTAGAAGACAAATATTATTTCGAAATAAAAGATTCTTTATTAGGCCGAGAGATCTTAGCAGTTACCCGTTTTGTAAAAGTGCCGGCAGGAGCAGGTTATGGCGGAGAGATCGCCAATCAGGAAACGTTGGCTTTTGAAAAAGGTATCGGCAATACCCTTTTCTTAAGGGTCATTACTTTGATCAATACTGCAGATTCAACCAACGATATTTATAAAGCTGTCACCAATTCTAATGTAAATACGATACTACAAGCATTCCCAATTGCAGCATTCAGTAAGGACAGCAGCGGGTATGTGATCGATGTTACAGATTTTTTTAAAGGAGATATTCAGCCTGTAAGTATAAATCCCATGATAAAAAGGTTTTATAGTTTACAAGCTCTGGCGCCCGACCGTTCCTTTATTCAAAAAATCTCAACTTTTCCTATCAATACAGAAATAAGGACCATCAAAACATATTCTTCTGCAAATGCAAGTATGTTTGGAATACCTGCAGCACCATCACCTTTTCCTGCAGCATCTTTACCTGCAGCAGCAGAATCAGGGGCGGTTACACTGGAGTTAAATACATCCTTGTTATTACTGCCTGCAAAACCAATGACCTACAGAATTGCTGATAAGAGAGTTGGATTTTTTACAGATGATTATGTAAAATATAGTGATGAACAGCAACAGGTAGAGAAAAAAGAATTTGCCATACGTTGGCGTTTAGAGCCCAAGGATGAAGAGTATGAAAAATGGGTAAATGGCCAATTGGTAGAACCTAAGAAGCCTATTATTTATTATATAGATCCTGCCACCCCCAAAAAATGGCGCAAGTATTTAATATTGGGTGTGAATGATTGGCAAAAGGCTTTTGAAAAAGCAGGTTTCAAAAATGCGATCATGGCAAAAGAATGGCCTGAGAATGATTCGACCATGAGTCTGGAAGATGCACGTTATTCAGTCATCAGATATTTTGCTTCTGCAATTGAAAACGCTTATGGTCCTAATGTAAATGATCCCCGCAGCGGCGAGATCCTCGAAAGTCATATCGGTTGGTATCATAATGTAATGAAGCTGGTGCATGATTGGTATATGATACAAACGGCAGCAGTAGATCCGCGTGCAAGGAGCATGAAGTTCAGTGATGAATTAATGGGCGATCTGATTCGTTTTGTATCATCACATGAAGTGGGACATACTTTAGGCTTAGCCCATAACATGGGGAGCAGCAGCAAAACTCCTGTTGAAAAATTACGCGATAAAGCTTGGGTAGAAGCCAATGGTCACACTGCTTCGATCATGGATTATGCACGTTTTAATTATGTAGCACAACCGGAAGATAACATCGCTAAAGAAGGATTATATCCACGCATCGGCGATTATGATTTGTGGGCTATCAAATGGGGATATGGTTTTATACCAGGTAAAACTGATGAAGATCAAAAAAAAGCAAGCAGCAAAATGATCATTGATGCTTATAAAGCAAATCCCCGTACATGGTTTGGAACTTATGAAAGCGGTAATCCTGCCGATCCAAGAGCACAGAGTGAAGACTTGAGTGATGATGCAGTAAAAGCAAGTGAATATGGGATTAAAAACTTGCAGCGCATTTTACCTAAACTCCCTGAGTGGACTTATGAAGAAGCTGATCTGAATGAAAATATTGCTCATATGTATACCCAACTGATATCTCAGTTTCGATTGTATATGGGGCATGTTACAAAAAATGTAGGCGGTATCTATGAAACTTTTAAAAGCAGTGAAGAGAAAGCACCCGTTTATGAAATAGTACCAAAGTCTTATCAAAAACAGGCAGTTCAATTTTTAAATAAGCAATTGTTTGAAACGCCAAAATGGTTAATTGCGAAAGATATGTGGAATAAATTCAATAATCCGATTGCCCTTGATCCTGTAGCTTCTGTACAGGAACGTGGTTTAGCAGATTTGATCAGTACCAGCAGATTGAACCGTATGCAAATTTGCCTGGAACGCTTTGGTGCAGATAAAGCTTATAATGCAATGGAATTGTTGAATGATGTACAGAACGATTTGTTCAGTGAATTAAGCAGTAATAAACCGATTGATGAGTATCGCAGAATTTTACAAAAAAGTTATACAGAAAAATTAATTGCAATCATTAATCCGGCATCTTCTTCAGCAACTTTTTCTATTCCTGGCTTTTCATTCGGACCATTTGTGGATCTGAAACGCAGTGATGTACCTGCCATTGTAAGGGCACAGTTGGTAGAGTTACGCAGTAAGATTGCTGCTTCAGCTAATTCAGATAAAATGAGCAAAGTGCATTTACTGGATCTGAGTCAGAAAATCAAAAATGCTTTGGATCCAAAGAATTAATACAATCTTTTAAAATAATAAAAAAAGTGCGGTGAATAAAAATCATCGCACTTTTTTATTTGCTTGAAATGCAATTTCAAAAAATACAAATAACAACTGAATTGAGTTATTAAGCACAAGAGTGTGACACAACGAAAGCAACATTTTTATTATTCAGTTTGAAAAATAGAAAATCACAGTCTTGCCATTGAATATTTACTTCATTTTTTTAGTAAAACAATACTTAATTTTATTTTACTAACTTGGTAGCATTAATCTGCTTTTTATGGCAACCATTTATCACCGCATCGATATCCATTCCAACAAAGCCACTATTTACCAGGCCATCACTACACAAGAAGGTTTATCACGTTGGTGGATACCCGATTGTATTGCAAAAGCAGAATTGGGTTTTGTGAATGAATTTGTGGTGAATCCAAAACTTACAAATAAAATGAAGATCATTGATCTTGTTCCGAACGAACGTTTGGAATGGGAATGTTTGGAAAGCCATGCCGAATGGGTAGGAACAAAAATATTATTTGAAATAGATGAAACGGATGGTATACTCTATTTAGATTTTAAACATAGCGGATGGAAAAAGCAAACAAGGTTTTGCGGTTATTGCAATTTTCATTGGGGCAAGCATTTACTGATGCTTAAAAATCTATGCGAAACAGGTAAAGTATAAAATAAAAATACCTGCTGATAATGAATAACAGCAAGCATTTCAAGATATCGTTATTTCTTATTTTACAAATTTCGCCTGCCAATCCAACATACCTCCCACTACATTTGAAACATTTGTAAATCCCATTTGTTCCAATATCATACAAGCTTGTCCGCTACGATTTCCGCTTCTGCAATAGATCAACACTTCTTTATCACGCAGGCCTTCAATATCTTCGATCTGCATGGTTTGCACTTTACCCAATGGCAATAAAATTCCACCGATATTAAAATCGGCATTTTCATGTGGTTCACGAACATCCAATAAGTTTAATTGTTCTCCTGCATCTAATCTTGCTTTAACTTCTTCTACTGTAATTGTTTTCATTCAGTGATTTATTTAATGTGATATAATTGAATCCTTGACCGGTGCAGTTGTACTTATGTACACATCGATCAATTGACCCGCCCTGAGTTTATTAATAATTTTTTGCCCGGGTTCAGGCTCAGTTGATACTTCGGGATTTTGCCGAACAATAAAAGCATTGGATGTATCTTTTATCGATTCAACAGGAATGACTGATCCGATATTTAATCCCAATGTTGCAAGCTGGTTTCTTGCCTGAGATAATGTTAGTCCGATCAGATCGGGAACAAATAATTCGCTGCTGCCTTCACCCGTTCCCAAAACTAAATTAATACTACTGCCCAATGGAATTTTTGTACCTTCTTTGATCACTTCATCGTTATACCGTTGTTCTAACACTGCGTTACGAGCAATATCGGGACGATAATAGGTATCGCCCATTTTTAATCCGAGACTTGTTAAATACATTTCAGCACTTCGGCTTGAAAAGCCCACCAGATTGGGCATTGCAACTAATGGCGGAACTGCACGATTGATAGTGAGATAAATGGTACGACCGCTTTTTACCAATGCATCAGCTTCAGGAGATTGTTTCACTACACTTAATGCGCCAACTGTATTCTCATATACTGAATCGGCAATTTCAACAGCAAATCCTTTCGCAGCTAAATTGATTCTCGCAGCATCAATATTTTGAGAAATGACGGAAGGAACTTTTTCGTATTGATTATGTCCGGTTATCCAATCTAACAGAAAGAAAAAAGAAACGATCAGCACGATTAAGATAACAATGCCTGCAAGGATATTTGCCCAAAGCGGTTTTGCTGTAATGAATTTAAACACTTGCTGAATTTTAGTTGATCTGATTGCAAAATTGAATATAAAGCAATTCTGAAAAATAATTTTTATTTTTTATGCTAAAGCCTCTTCAATCACTGCGGTATAAAATTCTTTTAATGTCCAGCCTTTCACCTTTACCTGCTGTGGTATTACACTTGCTGCACTTTGCCCGGGTACCGTGTTTACTTCCAGCATATACGGTTCATTTTTTTGTTCATTGTAAATAAAATCGATACGAACAACACCTCTGCAATTTAAAATTTCATATACTTTTAATGCAGCAGCTCTTAATTTTTCGGCAACGCTTTCATCAATTTTCGCTGGAGTGATCTCTTCACTTTTGCCCTGATATTTTGCTTCAAAATCAAAGAACTCATTATGTGTTGTAACTTCGGTGATGGGCAAAACAATGATCTCGCCTTTTGTTTTAAAAACACCAATAGTAAACTCTCTACCGCTGATGAATTCTTCGATCAATATCTGATCATCTTCTTTAAAAGCCTTATCCAATGCAGCTTGCAGCTCATCTGATTTATTTACTTTACTCATACCGATACTGCTTCCGCCATTATTCGGCTTTACAAATACAGGTAATTGTAATTGAGATAAAATTTGCGCTGCTGATATTGGTGTATGTTTAAAAAGGTGCAAACTTTTGGCAACATTGATTCCGCCAAATGAAGCCACCGCAACAGTATATCTTTTATTGAATGTGAGTGCAGAGGTTGCAGCATCGCAACTGGTGTATGGCAAATGCAGCATATCGAAATAGCCTTGTAATTTTCCGTCTTCTCCGGGTGTGCCATGAATACACAGCAATACTGCATCGAATCTTATTTGTTGTCCGTTTGCGGTAATAGAAAAATCATCGCGATTTACTTTTGAATGCGATCCATTTTCCGCTTCATACCACCAGCCTTGGGGATTGATATCAATCTTATATACATCAAATTTATCTTTGTCAACATTATTACCAACTGTGATGGCACTTTTATAACTGATCTCAGCTTCACCACTTAAACCGCCGGTAACCAAAGCAATTTTTTTCTTCATGCAATTTTTTTAAGAATTCAAATATAATGATGATTGAAATGATGAAATGCCCTCAAAAAAAATTAACATCTTGCGCAGAAAGTATTAAAAACAAAAAGGTGAAGAAACTGCCTGCTTCTTCACCTCACGTTGACGGGAAATATCACCCGCCGTTACTCAATGTTGCCGTCTTGTAGCAACAATTATTATACATTAAAGCTAAGAACAAAAACTCCTTTATGCAAGTATTTCAGCCAAAAAAGTTTAGCACATTTCAATGTTTAAGCAACGTGTAATTTACCTTTCTTAGCCATTAATTCATCAACTGTTTCTTTGTACTCTTCATCAGGTACGCAACAGTCAACAGGACAAACAGAAGCACATTGTGGCTCTTCATGAAAACCCTGGCATTCTGTACATTTATTCGGCACAATATAATATGTGTCAACAGCGATCGGTGCATTTTTTGCATCGGCATCAATTGAAGTTCCGTCCATCAGCGAAAAACTTCCTTTTACTGTGGTTCCGTCAGCAATTGCCCAATCTACCCCGCCTTCGTAAATAGCGTTATTTGGACATTCGGGCTCGCAAGCACCACAATTAATACATTCGTCAGTAATCTTAATTGCCATAAATTTAATTTTGATTGTGAAAATTTGGTTACGCAAAAATAAATTCAAAAACGATACAGTACATGGAATTAACGGAAAGAATTAATTTAATGATCAGGCTGGGGCAATATATGCTGGATAACAGCAATGAATGGCAGGCAGTAAAGGAACGTGCTTCCAGAGAAAATTCATGGTTCGTACCTGAGTTTGTAGAACTATCTGTTTCAAACATTTGCACCGAATTTCTTCAAAGGAAAAAATTAGAAGCCTGGGCTGAACGCTATAACCTGAAAGCATTTCAGACAAACGACAGCATTGTTGGCATTGTAATGGCTGGCAATATTCCCTTAGTCGGTTTTCATGATTTTCTATGTGTATTCCTGAGCGGAAGAAGAATGATGATCAAAGCTTCATCCAAAGATGAAATACTGATCAAACACATTGTAAAAAAATTATTGGAATGGGAAGAACCAGTGGAAGAACGCATCAGTTTTGCAGAAAATCTGAAAGGATGCGATGCCTATATCGCCACAGGCAGCAATAATAGCAGCCGTTATTTTGATTATTATTTCGGTAAATACCCGAATATCATCCGAAGGAACAGGACTTCCGTCGCCATTTTGGATGGAAATGAAACCCTTGATGAATTAAATGCTTTGGCGGATGATATTCAATTTTACTTCGGGCTCGGCTGCCGGAATGTGACAAAACTTTATGTTCCGAAAGAATATGATTTTATAAAACTGCTCACTGCCTTAAAAAGGTATGAACATTATTTAGATTTTCATAAATACAAACACAATTACGATTATCATTTGGCATTGATGATGATGAGTAACAAGTTTTACATGAACAATGGTAGCGTCATTTTTGCAGAAAATGCCAGCTTATTTTCTCCGGTCAGTCAGGTGCATTATGAATTTTATGATGATGCGACAAGCATTATTTCCTCTTTACAAAATAATCAGGATGTACAGTGCATGGTAGGACATGGCTTTACACCTTTCGGCAAAGCTCAGCAGCCTTCTTTGAATGATTATGCAGATGGTATAGATACGATGCATTTTTTGCTGAATGAATCCGCTTTACCAAATGCTTAACCAATTAAAAATGTAACTTTAAAAAATGCTGATACGACGCTTATCGTAAAACATTCGTTAAATGTTATTTGCGGTGAGCTGACGATTAAACAGGTTCGTTTATTTGCATTCATAAAGGCATAATTTTTGAACAAACTCAAAAAAAACTAAATAATGAAACTCAAAACAATTTTAGCCGTTGTAGGCATCAGCGCTACCACCGCCATTTTGAGTGTGTGGGGTTTTGGCGAATTTGTAAAAAGCAAATATGCCGGAACGCAAGAACCCGGGAAGCTTCCTGTAAATTATGCAGGTTTTTTTGACAGAAAAGGGAATGCAGAATCAACACTTGATTTTACACAGGCTTGCAAGGCCGCAACACCTGCAGTGGTACACATTAAAACACGTACCAAAGCAAAACAAGTAAGTAACAATTTACCTAAAAAAAGTAATCCTTTTGGTGACTTGTTTGGCGGTGATGATCCGTTTGGTGATTTCTTTGGAAACAGCGGTCCCAGAATGATACCTGAACAACGTGCCAGCGGAAGTGGTGTCATTATCAGTGAAGATGGTTATATCGTTACCAATAATCACGTGGTGGATGGTGCAGATGAAATAAACATCACACTTCCCAATAAAAAATCATACAAAGCAACAGTTGTAGGCACCGATCCAAGCAGTGATATTGCAGTTGTAAAAATTGATGCAAAAGGTTTGCCTTATCTAGTGTACGGCAACAGTGATGAGTCTAAATTGGGTCAATGGGTGTTGGCAATCGGCTATCCTTTGAATCTTGATGTAACTGTTACTGCAGGCATCATTAGTGCAAAAGCAAGAAACATAGGTATCAATGACAGACAAAGTCAAACGCCTGTTGAATCATTCATTCAAACAGATGCTGCTGTAAACCGTGGTAACAGTGGCGGTGCATTGATCAATACAACCGGAGAATTGATCGGCATTAACGCTGCCATTGCTTCTGAAACAGGTTCTTATGCTGGTTATTCTTATGCGATACCTGTGAATATTGTAAAGAAAGTAGTGAACGACATTATTAAATTCGGAACGGTGCAAAGGGCATTTATCGGTATCTCTTATCCGAGAGAGGGTTTAAGTGATGATGACAAAAAGAAAGAGGGTATCAAAGATGGTGATGGTGTATATGTGATGGATGTTCCTGAAAGCGGTGCTGCAAAAGCAGCCGGAATTAAGAAAGGCGATTTTATTACCAAGATCAATGGAACCAGCGTAAACAGCGGACCAGAAATGGTGGAACAAGTTGCACGTTACAAACCGGGTGATAAAATTTCAGTTACTTTTTTACGCGACGGAAAAGAAAACACAGTAAACCTTGTTTTGAAAAATAAAATAAATACAACCACTGTTGTAAAAACTGAAACCGCATTTGATAAACTGGGTGCCGATTTTGAAAACGTTGATAAGAAAGTAGCAACAGCAAATGAAATCTCCGGCGGTGTTGTTGTGAAGAAAATCAAAGAAGGGGTTATTAAAAATTCAAGGATGCAGGAGAGTTTTGTAATTACTGCAGTAAACGGAACAGAAGTAAAAAATGTGGAAGAATTAAAAGCTGCATTGAGTAATGTAAGGGGCACAGCTTATTTCGACGGAATTTATCCCGGCTATACAGAATCTTATCGTTATCCTGTTAAATTGGATGATGAATAATATTGTTAGATTATTTTGATT
>CAIVCF010000120.1 GCA_903904335.1 uncultured Chitinophagaceae bacterium
ATTTCCCCACAGCAAACAATCTTCTGTTTATCCTGTTTCTGTATCGTAAATTTGCGCTTTCTTAAAAATGGTCAAACTAAAGCTATGAATCTATTCGAACATCAAAACACAGAATTTCAGAGAAGACATATTGGACCCAATGAAGCTGATACTGCATCCATGCTTGCAACCATCGGTGTAAAAACAATTGAAGAATTAGTAAGTAAAACCATTCCTGCTTCTATTCGTTTGAAAAATGAATTGAACCTGCCTGCTGCTATCAGCGAATTTGAATATCTCCAGGAAATAAAACAAATAGCTGCTAAAAATAAATTATTCAAAACTTATATTGGTCAGGGTTATTACGATACTATTACCCCCAGTGTGATACTTAGAAACGTTTTTGAAAATCCGGGATGGTACACACAGTATACGCCTTATCAGGCAGAGATATCACAAGGTCGTTTGGAAAGTTTATTGAATTTTCAAACGATCATTACCGATCTCACAGGATTGGAAATTGCGAATGCCTCTTTATTGGATGAAGGAACTGCAGCAG
Source organism: uncultured Chitinophagaceae bacterium (assembly GCA_903904335.1). Lineage (GTDB taxonomy): Bacteria > Bacteroidota > Bacteroidia > Chitinophagales > Chitinophagaceae > CAIQDX01. The sequence goes on from CAIVCF010000120.1 coordinate 539, forward strand.
CCGAAGCAATGGCCATGTTGTTTCATCATGTAAACAAGAGCGATAAAATTGAGAAACCAAAATTCTTTGTGGATGAAAAAGTTTTTCCGCAAACAAGAGATCTGCTGTTAACACGTGCCACTCCGATTGATATTGAAATCGTTTTTGGTGATTATAAAACTGCATCTCTTGATCAAAAATATTTTGGAGCGATCGTGCAGTATCCAAATGATAACGGTTCAATAGAAGATTATAAAAAATTTATTGACAGCGTTCATGCTGTGGGTGGTTATGTTGTAATGGCAACAGATTTATTAGCATTAACGTTATTGACTGCACCTGCTGAATTAGGCGCTGATGTTGCCATTGGTTCTGCACAACGTTTTGGCGTGCCGCTTGGTTTTGGCGGACCACATGCAGCATTCTTTGCAACTAAAGATGAATTCAAACGCGGCATGCCGGGAAGATTGATCGGTGTAAGCATTGATGCACAAGGCAATCGTGCATTGCGTATGGCTTTGCAAACAAGAGAACAACATATCAAACGCGAAAAAGCAACCAGTAATATTTGTACAGCACAGGCATTGTTAGCGAACATGGCTGCGATGTATGCAGTATATCATGGTCCTGATGGTTTGAAAAAAATAGCGCAACGTGTTGCATTGTTAGCACAAACATTATCGAATGAATTAAATGCACTTGGATTTGAAAATGTAAATAAATATTATTTCGACACGATCACTATTAAAGCCGATGCCGAAAAAATAAAAGCGATTGCTGAAAAACATCAGATCAATTTCAGATATTTTGATGCAAACCATATTGGCATTGCATTAGATGAAACAACTACCCAAAAAGATATATTGGATATTGTCTATGTCTTTGCAGAATCATTGGGCAATAATGAAGCAGAAGTTTCATTTGACAGTGATGATGAATTGATTTCCATTCCTTCATTTGCAAAACGTTCATCAACATATTTGACGCATCCTGTTTTCAATATTCATCACAGCGAAAGCCAGATGATGCGTTATTTGAAACAATTGGAGAATAAAGATCTATCGCTCAATACAAGTATGATCACACTCGGCAGCTGCACCATGAAACTAAACGCCGCTTCTGAAATGATTCCTGTAAGCGTGCCGGAGTTCAGCAAATTGCATCCTTTCGTTCCTGCAAATCAGGCGGAAGGATATTTGTATATCATTGATCAGCTTGGAAAATATTTATGTGAGATCACCGGATTTGCTGCATGCAGTTTGCAACCCAACAGCGGTGCACAAGGTGAGTATGCGGGA
>CAIVCF010000121.1 GCA_903904335.1 uncultured Chitinophagaceae bacterium
CCGAATACATCGACTTCAACTGCATAACCATTTTTAGTTTCATCGAAAACAGCATTGGCGGCTGTAATACAAGCTGCAACTGCAATTGGTGCTTTGTTGTTGATGATGTTTAAAATATCTTTTGCTTTTTGTAACAACTGATCTTGGGTAACAACATGATTCACTAAACCATATTGTAAAGCAGTTGCTGCATCGATCATATTGGCACTCATCAATAATTCCAATGATCTTCCTTTGCCGATGATTTGCGTTAATCGTTGTGTGCCGCCATAACCGGGAATCAATCCAAGATTCACTTCGGGCTGACCAAATTTTGCATTCTCACTGGCAATTCTAAAATGACAACTCAATGCCAATTCGCAACCGCCACCCAAAGCAAAACCATTTACGCAAGCAACAATTGGTTTGGGAGAATTTTCTATTTTAAAGAAAATATCTTGTCCGCGTTTCGCTAATGCCTTTCCTTGTTCAACAGAAGAACCAACAAATTCGCTGATATCTGCACCGGCAACAAAACTTTTTGGTCCTGCACCGGTAATGATAGCAGATTTTATTTCAGGATTAGTATATACTTCATCCATCACTTCATTTAAATCACTCATCACTTGTTGATTGAGTGCATTTAATTTATCGGGACGATTGATGGTGATGATGAATATTCCGTTTTCTAAAGAAGTTAATAGAGTTGAATGCATAGTGTTAAGCTTTGAGTTAGGAAAGCGATGAGCTGTGAGCAAAAGAAAATTTATATTATTTATTTAATACTTTTTGAAAAGCGATGATCATTTTTTGTTCTTCGTCTAATTGTTTTAATCCATTTGCTACTAATTCCTGATTACCAAAATTCAATTCTTTTGCAATCAGATATTGTGTTTCCAATTCAAAAGATGATCCCAAAGAAATTTCTAGATAGTGATTGTATTCTTTAGTGCTGGAACGACTGCTCCCTTCTGCGATATTTGATGGAATTGAAACCGCAGCTCTCGTAATTTGTTGTGCCAATGAATATTTTTCAGTTGAAGGAAAGGATTCAACCAGTTTGTAACTGTTGATAGAAATCTCAAAACCTTTTTGCCAAATTTTCAGTTCTTTAAAATTTCGCATGAACATAATTTATCATTAAAGATAAATTGTTTTACTCAAAGCTCACAGCTAAAAACTCGAAGCTTTCTTAAAAACTTCTGTGTTCTTTCACCCAGATTTTTATATAATCAGCGATCTCAGAAGTATTTGTACCCGGATGAAATAATTTCCCCACGCCGGATTTGTATAATTGCTCAATATCTTCATCAGGAATAATTCCGCCACCGGTCAACAACACATCATCCATTCCTTTTTCTTTCATCAATGCAATAACTTTTGGAAACACAGTATTGTGTGCGCCACTTAAAATACTGATACCAATTGCATCCACATCTTCCTGTAATGCAGCATTCACCACCATTTCAGGGGTTTGACGTAAACCGGTATAAATCACTTCCATACCTGCATCGCGTAAAGCAGTAGCAATAACTTTGGCGCCGCGGTCATGTCCATCCAATCCAACTTTGGCAACTAACACTCTGATAGGCCGATCATTTTTCATAGCAATAATCTTTGTATAAAATTACTCGAGAAACTAATGCAGATTATATTTTACTCTCAGTTCTCTAATATTTCTTTCTGCAATAGCTTTTGCAGTTGAATCGGGAAAACTGTATAAAACAATTTTTGCACCATATTCACGAGCATATTTCTGTGTCACCGAATCTTTGATCTCGGTTTTTGCGAAATGATAAAAAAAGCTATCGTTCGCCTCAGGCATATGCCAAGCAGCAAAGAGGAAATAAGTTGCATCGAATTTTTGCGGCAACCAGAATGCAAAGCTGGCATCATCAGAATATATTTCAGGCAGACCATATTGTTTTCTGTAAAATGCCAATGCAGCAGCATCACCGTAATTATCGCCATACATCATTGTTTTTTGTTTGATGCTGTCTGGTAACTCATGGTAAACTTTTGCGGTCTTTTCCGCCATTTCTTTCCATCCCAGCATATCTGCGAAATCCTGCGGTAATGGATTATTTTTTTTCTCCTCCCAATTCAATACACCCATTTTTTCTGCATGTACAGATTGATAAAATTTATCTAATTGTTGCGGAGATAAAAAAGGTACAGCAATAGGAAACACAACAACCGTGATCAGCAGTATAAAAACAGGGATGGCCCAATGCACAATTTTTATTTTGTATGATTGAATTATCTTTTCAATATAAACACTTCCGATGGCTAACAAAGAAGGATAGATGCTTGCAGCATAATATGGTTTGCCTTTAAACCAAAGCAGTAAGCCGATCACAACAAAATAAATGATTCCGATGCTTATGTATTTCCGCCCTTCTTTTTTTGCAAATACAAACCATAATGCCAATATCCAGATAAAGAAAGAAGATAAGAACATCAATATTTGATTGATCAGAAATTCAACCCGACTGGTATATTGCAATTGTTGATTGCGCAATAACTGCATGTGATGCATTACCGGAAAATGATGATCGTATTGCCAATAAAGATTAGGTGAAAAAATTAGCAATCCGATCAGCATGGCAAAATAAAAATGTTTATTCACCAACCATTTTCTGTTGGAAGTGAACATGACACTGATTAAAAATGCGAGTACAAAAAATGCCATCGTATATTTTGCCAGCATTCCCAATCCTAAACAAATGCCGAGATAATAGAAGAACTTTTTATCGTTGGTGTTGATCAGTTTGATGATGAGATAAACAGCCCATGTCCAGAAAAACCCGTCTAAAAAATTAGGTTGAAATAAAATATTCATCCGCAAATAACCGGAGCATAAAAATGCAAGACATGCAATGAAGACAGCGTAAACATTGCCTTTCAGCTCAAGAACGATTTTGCCGATCAAAATAATTTTTAGAACGCCGAATAGTGAGCCCCAGAAATACACAGCATATAAAGAACTATCAAATAGTTTACTGATGGCACCGAGCAAAGCAAGCATCGGCGGCATTTCGATATAACCCCATGCCAAATGATCGGCATCGGCGAGATACAAATATTCATCCCGATGCAATTCAAAAGCAGCGTTGATAAAAATAAATGGAATGAGAAACTTGATGATTGCGAACACAGCAATTATCAGTGTTGATTTTTGTTGTTTCATCCCTACATTGTTTCATGTAAAATAAAAAATAAACCGCAGTATTGAGCTGCGGTTTATTTAAACGGTTAAAACAAAATAAAGTTACTTGGACAATAGCTGTAAAGTATGCTGTATGCGCTTGATAGTTTCTTCCTTGCCTAATACTTCGGCAATATTAAAAACATGCGGGCCAAATTTTCCACCCACCAACATAATGCGCAACGGCAACATTAATTCACCGGGTTTTAGTTGGTTGGCAGCTGCTAATTCTTTTAACTCATTTTCCAATGCTTCGTGATTCCACGACTGCATTAATTCAAACGCACGTATCAATTCCAAAAAAAATAAATTCTTTTGCTCATTCCATTTTGGATTGATAGCAGCAATGTCAATCATTTCGGGGAATTGAAAAAAGAAAGAACCTTGCTTTACAAAATCATTTAATAAAGTACATCTATCTTTTATTAGTTCTACAATTTCTTCAAATTTTTCGTCATCAGAAACAATGATTCCAATATTTTCTAATAGTTCAGCAACCTGAAACTTGTAACTTGAAACAGGCAACTTTTTGATCCATTCGCCATTATACCATTTCGCTTTTTCATAATCAAATTTAGCTCCGCTTTTATGTACACGTTCCATCGAAAATTTTTCTACTAATTCTTGCAAAGAAAAAATTTCATGGTCAGTTCCATCATTCCAACCTAACATAGC
>CAIVCF010000122.1 GCA_903904335.1 uncultured Chitinophagaceae bacterium
AAATTGAAAAAAGACTGCATTATTTAATTACACATTCGCATAAGAGTTTAACATTGTACGTGCATCCTATCGTTTATTCTCATTTAACAAAAGGATGGTTTAATTCGATCGTTAAAAAATGGAAGCGCAAGTATAAGATAAGTTTGAAAGTGAAAGCCAATACCAATTATCATTTGATCGAATTTCATTTTTTCGATCATCAGGAAGAAGAAATAAAATTTTAATACACAATAAAAAAACCCATTCAAAATTGAATGGGTTTTTTTATTATCCTTTATAACGATTATTGTTTTTGTAAAACAAGTTTCAGAAGACCCTGATCACCATAACCTGCTGCATACACATGAATATGTACTGAGATCAATCCGGTACAACTAAACACGTTTCCATAACTGCCAGAAAGTGTAGAAGTAATGTATCCATAGTTGCCCCATGTAATGATAGGAACTGTAACTGAACCTGTAGCAGGATCAACAACAAGATACAATGGATTTACAACTGTACCATACAAAGGATTAGGCCAAACCTGGCTAAGATTCAATTGATTGGTGCCGGGACCATCGGTTACATTAACAGTAGACCCATCAGCATTATCCTGCCAATCATCGTCATACACTACAGTATATTTTCCGCCCATTGGTGCAACAAACGGACAAACAATGTTTGCAGTAAAAGAAAAACTAGCGTGGTAATTGGTACCACCTAACAAACCGGAACCACTATTGCTACCTGTATTGTTTACATCATACTGCTTACCGGACTTGGTGATTGACCTATTATAAAAAGTGTATACACTACCCGGTTTAATTGTTCCAATGGCCACACCTAATGCTGCTGCCAATTCTGTTCCGTTAACGGTAATGGTGGTTGAGGTAGCCAATGACACTGATTTCACTTTTTTCCATTTGGTCGTATCATAAGATGAATTAGGTGTAACATATACATCTATATGATCAATCGGATCACTGCCCGGATATTGATGTACAATTACCCCAACTGAGGATGTTGCAAGTGCAGCCGCATTCATGTTTGAATTGATGGTACTGTCCAAAACAAGATAAGCGCCTATCCCGAAATTTGATACACTCGAAAGCGGGTTCAACACTCCGTCAGACTTTTTGCAGGAGTTAACAACAAACAGCAAACTGCAGAGCGTGATACTAAATATTATTTTCTTCATAAATACAATTTTAAATTTTATTTAATAAAGTTATCAGGGTTATTATCCCAGAAAACTTTGTTTGCTGCAGTTCCCGGTGTTTTCTGTGCCGGAGCATTCGAGTTTCTGTTCACAAAAACGGATGGATAGAAGAAAGAACGCATGAATATTCCCGGTGCTGCTGTAGTAACAGCCAATTGCACATTCATCGGACTACCCGTACGTCTTAGATTATTATAAGCTTCTATACCATTGCCCCAAAGAGCAATCGCATATTCGCTTTCTATTACATCCAATTTTGCAGCAGGTGTTGCAGCGGCAGTATATAAATTACCAACTAAAGTTTTATAGTTAGCAATTTGTGTTGCACTTGCCAAAGCATTTGCGGGAATGGAAGTATTCACATAACCTATAGCTGTAGGGAATCCAACCACTTTAGCAATAGAAGCTGATATACCATTCTGCAATAAAACATCTGGCGTACCTGCAGCCACTGTTGTACCTAATACTAAAGCTGCTTCTGCTTCTAAGAAAGAAGTGAATGAAGATAACCAGATCGGGCTGATACCATTACCGCCTGCACCCAAGCCTAAACTTACGGCTGCACCCTGACTGTAATCAAATTCGCCTCCTGCAGGATAAACACCCCATGCAGTTCTGTAGGCTCCGTCCGGTGGTGCACCGCTGTTATCGCCATGATCTCTTCCCCAATATCCTTTACCTACTACACAATAAGGTGTAGCAGAAGGAACCGAAGGATACCAAACCGGATACACAGAATTGGAATAGTTTGTGAAGCAAGGCAATGAATTTTGATTTGCATTTGCATAGTTAACCTGTTGACGATAGAAATAATAACGCAATCTTGGGTCTCCTGTTGTTGGTGCAGCAGCAGTAGTAGGCAGGGTTACATTTCCGCCATATTTTTCAGCAGCCACTTTCCAGATAAAGTAATTTGACAAATATTCGCCAACACCACCTGAGTTCACATAGTCAGTACCATAATGCGGATGCCTGCTGTCAGGGTTAAGATTTTTTCCGTAACGGAAAACGAAATCCTGAGCCGGTGTATTGATCAGATTATTAGTCGTAATCAAAGCCTGAATTTTAGCCGGTACTGTATTATCTACCAATCTAACCTGTAAATAGTATTTCAATTTTAAGGTATTCGCTAAAGTGATCCAATTGGCTTTACTACCGCCATAAAACAAATCAACGCCTGCAGGAATGGTAGCACCTGTTTTATTAAAATCTGCTATCGCGCTATCTAACATTGTTTGAACAGCAGCATAGGTGGAAGCTCCCGGATCAACACCCGGTGTTGTATTAGCAGCACCTTTTTCTGCCTGAGAATAAGGAACATCGCCGAATTGGTCAACTAATGTTCCGATTGTATAGGCAGAAAGAACACGTGCAATTCCTGACTCAGTATATTTTAACTCTGATTGTGCCAAAGGGATCATTGCGAATGCATTATTCAATACACCGGCATATGCAGTGGTCCATAAACCATCAAAGGATGCGGGTGAATAAGCATTGGCGTATAAAGGACCGCCCCAATATTGCTGGCGTGCTAACTGACCACCCAGATCAGATGCTCCTGAATAAAAACTGTTGAAATTGATCTGTACTTGATTCAGATACAAGTCAACATCGGCTGTCGAAAGGCTTGGAGAATTGGGATTGACAAGCAAGGAATCTAACTGCTTAGTACAAGCCGTCATACCTGAAGCTATCACAAGCAATCCAAGCAAAATTTTTCTATATTTCATAATAATTTTCTTTTTATAGTTTTAGAATGATACTCTTATGCTTGCACCATAACGGCGGGCAGAAGGGCCTGTTAATGCTTCATAACCTCTACCATTACCTACACCTGTTGCAGAAGCTTCAGGATCGTAATGTACATATTTAGGGAAGTTTGGAGCATAATACCAAAGATTGGTACCAGACAAACTAAAAGTCAGATCACCAAAAGGTGTTTTAGATAAATATTTACCCGGCAATCTGTATGACAAAGAAGCTTCTCTTAATTTGATGAACGTTGCATCAAAAATTGCAGTTTGAGTCACATTTGTTCCCGCTAAACCATTACTGAAATAAACCTGAGATGAAGATATCTGAATATTATTCTTTTGACCATTAGCATTAACACCAGGTAATATGAAAGGTAATGCTCTGTCGAATTCAGTATCCTTTGTTACACCGCGGCTTAACAAAGCGCCTGCTGTTCCGGAGAATACATCACCACCTTCTGAATAATCCCATTGCATTCTGAAACTGAAAGCTTTATAGGTCAATGTGCTTATTCCTGTTACTTTATATAAAGCATTAGGATCTGCGATCACTGCAATATCATTTGAAACTACATAGTTTCCGTCAGCTCCAACCAATCTTTGACCAGTTTTTGGATCTGTTTGCCAATAGTTACCCATGATCACACCATATGCATATCCGTTCTTTGCGAAAGTTCCCTGATTTGAATAACCTGAGATATTAACTTGTGCGATATCGCCTGGAATTCCTGTTACCAAGCTCTTATTTAAATTATATAAAGCTTCTAAACGCCATTTCCAGTCCTTGGTTTCAATAACATTATAACCCAATTGCAACTCAATACCCTTATTGGCAACATTACCGGCATTGATGGTAGTTGACTGATAACCTGTTGAAGGATCCAAAGCTCTGTTCAAGATCTGGTTATTAGACGTTCTGCTGTATAAAGTCAGATCCACACTCAATTTGCTTTTAAAGAACCTTCCTTCGATACCTGCTTCCACTTCATCCAATAACTCCGGTTTCAGATTTGGATTTGCCAAACCGTAAGGGAGTGAATTTACATTCACTTGGGTTCCGCTGTTGGTGGTAAATACATTGGTAGCAATAGATAATGCAGGACGAGTAGAATAAGGATTAGGGAAATTAGCGCTGGTTGCATAACCCAATCTTAATTTCAGATAATTGATATTCTTACTGTTCTTTAAAGCTTCAATGGATGATGTTGGAATATAAGATAATGCTACACTCGGATAGAAAATGCTTCTGTTAGCAGATTCTACGGTAGATGACCAGCTGTTACGGCCACCCAAAGTTAAATAAGCATAATCCTTATACCCCAAAGTACCTTGTGCAAAAGCACCGAGGCTTAAAGTTTGTTGTGTGTAGTTCAATCCGCTTCCATCTTCAGCACCCGTTACATGTGAAACGAAATTGCTGTGATTCATGATACCATACACCAATTGCTGTGTGCTGGTCAAACCTGTTTGATCATACGTATATCTTCTTGAATTAAAACCTGCATCAACATTCAGGTCAAAGTCATTAGATACCCTTTTTGTATAATTTGCAAATATGGTATGATCCCAAATATTATTGGTACCGTTTGAAGTACGCATGATACCTAAGTTCTGGTAGATACCACCTTTGTTTTGTTCATAATAGTTATATTCAGAATAATTATCGTACCCTACTCTGTAAGATAAATTCAATCCTTTCAATACTTCGTACTTAACAGCGATCTGACCGTAAACTCTGTTTACTTTATCGCCGGTAAATGAATTATACAATGTCCAACGTGGATTTTGTATATCATTACCATTTCTGTAATAAATAGAAGAATGTTCGGTAGGAAGCTCATAAGGCAATCCCATCAAATCAACCGCTGTTGGTGTGTACAATACGTTACCAAATACAGATGCATTAGATGCATTGTTTCCGTAACTATCACTGGTAGGAGGAGATTTTTGATCAGTCAATGCATAGTTGAAAGTACCGCTAACGGTTACTTTATTGGAAAGTTTGGCATTACCACCCATTCCAAAAACATTTTTATTCAATCCGTTACCGATCACATAACCCTGATCGTCTGTATAACTGTAACTAACATTGTAGTTAAAGTTTTGCGTAGACCCTGCAACATTAATAGAAGTGTTGCTTACAGTACCTGTTCTGAAAAAGTTAGGTACACTTGGATAATATTTGTATGCATACAACGCTCCTTTGAACTGAGGCAATTCTGCATTCCACGCGGCCCTGTCATAAGGATGTGGAACCATTAAAGGAGGGTTTGTGAATGCACCACCCCAGTTACTGAAAAAGGCGATACCTGTACTCAAATCATAACCGCCACCATATTTAGTATTGTATTCAGGTAAAATAGCCTGTGTATTGAAGAAAGATTGAGAAATGGTTATTTCTGTTTTCTTTCTTGTTTTTGCTGCAGAACCATTTTTAGTAGTAATTAAGATAACACCGTTTCTTCCTGCTTCACCATATAAAGTAGTTGCGCTTAATCCTTTTAATACGTTTAAGCTTTCAATGGTATTTGGATCCAAGTCTAAGAAACGGCTTGGGGTCTGATTTCCGTAAGTAAAATTAGACTGTGCATTGGTGCTACCATCGAAAGGAACACCATCCACAATAAATAATGGTTGTGAGTTACCTGTAATGGTACTGATACCTCTGATATTGATATTGGTACCGCTACCGCTCAAACCGCTTGTATTCAGAACATTTAAACCAGGTGCTTTACCGGATAAAATTCTGGCAACATCTGCTTCAGGTCTCAATTCTATTTCATCTTTTGCAACAGTTGACACACCATAACCTAATGCCTTCTTATCGCGTTTGATACCTAAGGCGGTAACAACCACTTCGCTTAGATCCTGGCTTAATTGTTTCAAAGAAATACTTGCAACACCGTTTGAAGGTGTTACTTCTTTTCTTTCATAACCAACCCCACTAATAATAAGTGTGGCACCTGATTTTACATTGAGGGAGTAAATACCCTTTTCATCAGTTGAAGTTCCTTTTTGAGTTTTCTTGTCAACAACGGAAGCACCTTCAATCGGCTTCCCTTTGTCATCTGTAACTTTTCCAGTTACAACAGTTGTTTGTGCGAGACTGGTAATAGTTGCAAATACCAGAGCACAAAAACCCATCAGTAGTTTTTTTCTCATGTTGCTTAAAATTTTGGTAAAAAATGCCGTTGATAATGTTATACGACCGCCCAAAATAAGAAAAAGCTGCTCACAAAAAAAATAAAAGCAACTTTATTTATTTTTTTACGTGTCTATTTTAAAAAATGCATCTTTCATAAATTTCATTTACTATATGCCACTCTTTCTTAATAGAATTTCAAATAAAAGATTATTTACTTAAATATTATCTATAAACTATGTTATTATTTATTCTAAATAATCAACAAGTATTATTCTTAAGTGTTTGATTATCAAAAAAGAAAGAAGAAAAAATGTTATATTTTAATTTAAAAAATATGTGTCAAAATCAATTTCTATAAAATTAAAATTTAGCCGATATACGATAGGCGTCGTACAATTAATTTATCAACAGTCACAAAAAATTATTTTGCTATGTGCCCCATTATTGTAATTTAGTGCAAGAATTTAATGGGTTAGTAAGTAAGAGGGTTAACAGCAATGTTAGCCCTTTTGCCTTTTAAAGATTTACTCCTGAAACCCTTTATTATTGCAGCTTCAGCAAGTTTACCCTTCATTTATTTTATAAAAAATCTTACGACTCATTTTCTTTCTGAATAAAAAATATGAATAGCATTCAAGAATATTTTTCATAAAAATAAATCTTCCTTTTTTGCAATTATCTTTATTGCATGAGCAAAATAAAGACAGCATTTTTTTGCAGCAACTGCGGTTATGAAAGTGCCAAATGGTTAGGCAAATGCCCTTCCTGTAATTCATGGAATACTTTTATTGAAGAAGTTTTAGATAAAGGCAATAACAAAGAGCAAAGTTGGAAAGGATATACTGATGATAAAAAAACATCAAAAGCAATTGCATTAAATAATGTTGTTGCAACAGAAGAAGAAAGAATTGTTACCAATGATGCAGAATTAAATCGTGTATTAGGTGGCGGCATTGTTCCGGGAAGTATTGTTTTGGTTGCCGGTGAACCGGGTATTGGCAAAAGCACTTTGTTTTTACAACATGGTTTAATGATGAATGAGTTGATTGTTTTGTACATCAGTGGTGAAGAAAGTGAACAACAAATTAAAATGCGTGCAGACAGAGTTAAAGCAAATAATGATAATTTTTATTTGCTCACTGAAACATCTACACAAACCATTTTTTCGGAAATAAAAAAACTAAAACCTCAATTAGTGATTGTTGATTCCATTCAAACACTTCAATCAAATTTAATTGACAGCAGTGCAGGAAGTGTTTCACAAATAAGAGAATGTGCCGCGGAATTTCAACGCTTTGCAAAAGAAACCAACACTCCTGTTTTTTTGATCGGTCATATCACGAAAGACGGAAGTATAGCAGGCCCGAAAATTTTAGAACACATGGTGGATACTGTTCTTCAATTTGAAGGTGATCAACATTATGCTTATCGTATTTTAAGAACATTAAAAAATCGTTTTGGCAGTACTGCAGAATTAGGTATTTATGAAATGACCGGTGAAGGAATGAAAGTAGTTTCCAATCCTTCTGAAATATTAATTGCACAACGCGAAGGTCAATTAAGCGGTAGTGCCATCGCAGCAACATTAGAAGGCATGCGGC
>CAIVCF010000123.1 GCA_903904335.1 uncultured Chitinophagaceae bacterium
CTGCTTCAACGGCTGCATGTATTTCTTCTTCGGTATACTCACTTACATCCACCGGATCAAAAGAAGATGATACTCCACCACCTGCACAAAGTTTAATTTGAGAAGCACCTCTTTTCAATGTCTCCCTTGTGGCTACGAGCACAGCATCTTTTCCATCAGCTATCAAAGCGGCACCAATATCTTCAGAATGATGAGTTGAACCACCATACAAAAGAGGCCTTTGATTTATATTTCTGAAATCACCATGTCCTGATGTTTGAGAAATCATTGGACCACTGGGATATATCCGCGGGCCGGGTATTGTTCCGGCATCGATGGCTATTTTCATTCCAAAAGTTGGGCCTCCTAAATCTCTTATTGATGTAAAGCCCCGTAGTAGAACATTTCCGGCCTCGGCTCCTGCTCTTATGGTAGCTGCTCCAAAATCTTCATTCTCCATCTGCCCTTGGGTAGAGCCGGATAAAAAAATGTGCATATGCGCATCAATCAATCCGGGCATCAGAAATTTTCCTTTGCCATCAATAATTTTTGTTTCACCGCTTTTGTTGGTTGGAATGGGCGAAGTTGAAATTTTGCTGATAAGGTTGTTTATAATCAGCACATTGCCTGTTATTGTTTTTTCATCTTTGCCATTAAAAATCTGGACGTTGTTAATGAGCATTGTGTTTTGAGCTATTCCATAAAATGCGCTCAGTAAAATTGCAATTGTCAGTAGTTGTCTTTTCATATGTGCTTGTAATTATTTACATTGTTAAAACTTCAAAACTGTAATGTTATTAATTGTTCGAAATGTCATTTTAGCATGACCGCTAACACTTAAAAGTACGCAACTCTGTCAAATAATCAAATTGATTTTCAACACTATTATGGGTTCGTTTTGTGGGTAGATACTTTTTGCTACCCACAAAACGAACCCTATGTTGCTACCCGTAAAACGAAGGGTATTTTACCATTTTAATTTGTCTAACGGGCTTTCAATTTTTCCAAGGTCTTTTTTGCTAACATGCGTATATCGCATAGTTGTTTTTATGCTGTTATGCCCCAGAAGTTCTTGTATAATTCTTATATCGGTTCCTCCTTCCATTAAATGTGTGGCATAACTATGCCTTAGCATGTGAATGCTGCCTTTTTTAGAAATACCTGCTTTGTCTTTTGCTTCTTGTAATATTTGCTGTGCACTTCTTGTACTGTAAGCTTCTCCGCTTTGTCCTTCAAATAAAAATTCTTTGGGCTTATATTCTTTATAATAAGCCCTTAATGTTTCTAATAATTTTTTTGATAAGGGAACCAGCCTGTCTTTCTTTCCCTTTGCACTGTGTATATGAATCATCATTCGTTTACTGTCTATGTCTTTCACTTTCAAATTTACAATTTCGCTTACACGCATACCTGCTGCATAGCCCGCCATAATCATGGTTCGGTGTTTAAGGTTGTTTATTTTTTTTATTATTTCAATCACCTCTTCTTCGGCTAAAACTTCCGGCAGCTTAAAAGGTTTTTTGGGTCGGGGCAGGTCGTAAAATTCCTTTTCACGTTTCATTACTTTCTCAAAATAAAACTTGATGGCATTAACGGCTGTATGCACCTGTGTTTCGCTGCAGCCCTGCTTTTCAAGTAGCCACAGTAAGTAACTTAAAACATGCTGTTTCTGTAAATCATTAACGCTTCTGTTGCCTAATAGCCTGAGTAAATGATGAAATTCGTTGCAATAATTCCTGATGGTGTTTGAACTGTAACCTTTTAAAACAAGCATCTTTTTTAAAGTATTAATAGCAATAATGTTTTCTTCACTTATCGGATTTTGGATGATCATCTTTGCTGTACCTGCAATAATTTTTTGTTCGGGCTTTGTTGTAAGTGCTTTTCGTTGCAGTAAATATTTTTTAAGATCGCCTGTTTGCAGTTCAGCTATTCCTTTTAATGCATCAGCTGCAGCCTGATAATTCTCTTTTGTGCATAAAATGTACCAGCACTTTCTTGTGGCTGTCCATTTAACACCTTTTATTTTTTTAATAATGTCGTTAACTGAATTGTCATGCTTAAACACAATGCCGATGCATTCCTGCTTGTTATGATAAAATGGTAAAAATTGAATAACAATCATACTTAAAATTACAAAATAAATTATTATGATAAAAGAACCTGATTTGTAATCCTGAACTGTGCTGCATAAATTTCCAAACCCTGAAGTGTGCGACGCAACAACAGCCAAATAGATATTCAACTGCTGGCATCAAAATAAAAAATTTACTTCATCTTTGCAGCATGAAAAAAATAGTGATCGCCGTTGATGGTTATTCTTCCACGGGGAAAAGCACGCTGGCAAAGGCTTTGGCGAAAAAAATGAATTATATTTTTGTGGATAGCGGTGCCATGTACCGTGCTATTACTTTATATTTTCTGAGGGAAAGAATTGACTGGGAAAATACGGCAGCAGTGAATAATGCCCTGAAGAATATTTCACTCGACTTTGAATACAATGCTGAAAAAGGGAAAAGCGATATGTTGCTGAATGATGAAAATGTGGAAGCGGAAATAAGAGAGATGCTGGTGAGCGAAAAAGTAAGTGAGGTTGCTGCTGTTAAAGAAGTGCGTGCATTTGCTGTGGCGCAACAACAAAAAATGGGAGTGAAGAAAGGCATTGTGATGGATGGGAGAGATATTGGTACCACCGTTTTTCCAAACGCAGAATTAAAAATATTTGTTACTGCCGATCCTGCAGAACGGGTGAAAAGGCGTTTCAAAGAATTGTACGAAAAGAACCACAACATCACGATCGAAGATGTACAAAAGAATCTCGAAATGCGTGATTATATTGACAGTCATCGTGAAGTGAGCCCGTTACGACAAGCTGATGACGCCATTGTTTTAGATAACAGTGATCTTACGAAAGAAGAACAATTAGAGAAGGCATTGAAATTGGTGAAAGAAAGAATCAATTAATTTTTTGACACGAATGCTCTAATTTTTATGAATAGATTCCTATTCGTGCATTCGTGACATATATTCTACTTTAATTTCCTTTTGATCGATGCTACTTCTTTTTTAAAAGTTGCAGCTTCTTCTATTTGTTGTGTGATAAAAGAGTTGTCGGTTAATTTACCTACCACATTATCCATTTCTTTCTGGGAATCATACACCATTTTTCGATAAGGATTTTTATAATCTTTTTCTCTGGAATCGCAAATGCCTTTTGCCGTCCATTCTTTTGTGGCAACGGCTTTGTTTAAAAGAGAAGCGAATGTTGCAGCATTCATGTTTTTTAAATTGATCTGATCGATCTCCATCAACGATGCCAATGCATGTTTTAATTTTTGTGCAGGATATTTTGTTCCTTCTTCGGTATAAAATTCATGTAATGCATCCCATGATTTTATTTTCCCTTTTTTTATTTTTTCTTTTAATGACTCAACAGTGGCAACAGTCATTAATTGCCCGCCGATATTCAGCCAATCTTCTCTTTTACTTCTGTTAGGCAATGCAGTGATCAGTTCATTGAATGATTTGAATTTTTTTTGCTGAATAAATTGTATCAGTTGAGCAGTGCCGTAAAACTGTATCATTTCCCTAAACAACAAATAAGAACTTTTCACTTTTATTAAAACGGTCTTGCGTTTGCTGTTCTCGAAATCAGGGGCAATGATTTCTAACTCATCAATCAATTTGTTTTGTTCAGTTAATAATGATTTTCCTTTTTTAATATTCTCTTCTTTACTGAATATTTTTTTTGACTCAAACTTTTTGTGAAAAGCTGCGCCTGTTAATTCTTCTAATAATTCGAGAGAAGAAAATAATTCGTTCACCGTATCCGGCGCTAAATACTCGTATTCAATCTGCTGAATTTTATTGGCTCGTTTATCCCGATCTATATATTTCCAACTGTTTCGTGCCAGTGCATACATATTGTACATGAACCAATAGCCGGGCATTACGATCAGTTGATCTTTATGTGCATCGATGCTGACCAACGAAAACGGAATAGGAATATTTAATTCAGTGGGATAATCACCTTTGGTTAAAATAGTAAAGCTTGCAAATTTGGAATTGTGTTTGATGCTTACGCACAGACCGGGCCAGAAGCCACGACCCATGATCACTTCACCATCTGCGCCTCTTGAATTATGATTGGAGCCAATGGTTGCACCGGCAGCAATATTGCTTTGCCCCATCACCAAAGCAGCACATAAAAATGAATTGTTATGATGTTGTTCATGAGCAGGAAATATCAATGAATTCAATACTTCGCAGCAAGATATGGTTGCATTGTTTCCTAAATAAGAATTAATTAATCGGGCACCATATTTTAATTGCGAGTTGGATGCCATGATAAAACGAACGGCTTTCACGCCGTAAAATATAGTGCAACCAAAACCAACAATACCGTTCACTAACTCACAACCTTCACCAATTTGTGTTTTGCCCTGTTCACCGGAATTGATCGTTAAGTTCTTTAATTTATTGGCGCCTTTTATGTAGGCATCGTTTCCTATCCAAACATCTTTGATGATGGCGCAATTTTTAATAACGGTTCTGTGGCCCACTTTTCCGTAAAAACCTCTGTTGGGTTTAAACTCTGCTTCTGTAAATTGTTTGAACTTGTTTAATAAAGCATCATCATCTCTGTACTTGCTCCACAAATAAGCATCACCCGGTAACATGCCGTTGAATGGCATTACTTTTCTGCCACCGTTTTCATTGCATAATTCCAGCCAAATTCTTACATCTTCTTTTTCGCCGTCTTTCACAATGCCATTTCCGAATTTGGTATGGTTGGTCGTTACCAATTCATTCACATTAACAATAATGGCTTCATTGCCGATGATATAGTGCGATAAATAATTTACATTATCAACAACAACATTATCTCCGAAGTCACAACTGATAATGGTTGAATTATATAAACCCACCGGTGTTTTGAGATCAGAAAAACTTAAACAAAACGGTTCTAATTTTCCAATACGAACCAATCCGAAAAATTTACAGTTCTTTACCAACTCCGGATTAAATGCATCTGATACCAAAAACATATTCCAATCATCACTCGTGTTTCTGTTGCGCACTAATACCTCAATCTCATACGCAGTAAGCTTTCTGTACTCAATGCCGCTCCTGTCCTGTATTTCACGCAGATAATATTCATCCTGTCCTTTCGGAATAAATTCTTTGCCAATAAAATTATAACCCAAAGAAGCGATCGGCATTTTCTTAATGATATTCTGCGGCATGTAATTTTATTTATTTGTTGACAAGCATTTGTTTTTTTGAAGAACGTAAACCGTTAGTCGTAAGTCGCCAGTAAGAAAGTTCTAAACTTGCGATTCACGATTTACGACTTGCGTCTCTTAGTTTAACTTGCGATTCACGATTTACGACTTGCGTATTTTATTCCAATTAGCGACTTACGATTACCGATTCACGTCTTCTATTCTACAGTAACACTCTTCGCTAAATTTCTCGGTTTATCTACATCCAATCCTTTTGCAACACCTACATAATAACTTAATAATTGCAAAGGTACAACGCTTAATAACGGTGCGATGATCTCATCGGCATCAGGAACAAACATTACATCATCTGCCATGCCGGGAATGATCTCATCAGTTTCTGTTGCAACAGCAATCACTTTTCCTTTGCGTGCTTTTATTTCCTGCACATTGCTAACAATTTTTTCGTAGTAAGAGTCTTTTGTGGCAACAAATACAACAGGTAAATTCTCATCTACCAAAGCAATGGGACCGTGTTTCATTTCTGCTGCCGGGTAACCTTCTGCATGTATGTAAGAAATTTCTTTCAGTTTCAAAGCCCCTTCCAATGCAACGGGGAAATTGTATCCTCTTCCTAAAAATAAAAAGTCGTGTGCGTCCTTATATTTTTCTGCAATGCGTTTGATATTGGAAGTATCAGCCAAAATTGTCTTTACTTTTTCCGGAACAGCTTGCAATTCTTTCATCAAACCAATATATCTGTCTTCATCAATGGTTCCTTTTGCATAACCGATCTTCAAAGCCATCATGGTTAATACTGCTAATTGTCCGGTGAAAGCTTTCGTGCTTGCTACACCAATTTCCGGACCGGCATGTGAGTAAGCACCTGCATCGCTTAAACGTGCAATGCTGCTGCCTACTGCATTCACCACGCCAAATATAAATGCACCTTTTTCTTTCGCACTTCCCAACGCAACCAATGTGTCAGCAGTTTCACCGCTTTGAGAAATGGCAATGATCACATCACCTTTATTCACCACCGGATTTCTGTAACGGAATTCACTTGCATATTCCACTTCAACAGGAATACGGCATAATTCTTCAATAATGTATTCAGCGATCAAACCTGCATGCCAACTGGTTCCGCAGGCAACGATCACTATTCGTTGCGCATTTTTCAATGCAGCTAAATGATCATCAACGCCACTCATAATAATTTGTCCGCTTTCAGGTAATAATCTTCCTCTCAAGCAATCATGGATGGTTTCGGGTTGTTCATTGATCTCTTTCAGCATGAAATGTTCATAGCCGTCTTTTTCAATGGCTGCTAATTCCATATCCAATTTTGTAATGAATGGTGTTTGCTTTTCGTTGCCGAGATTTTTTAAGATCAATTCATCCGGACGAACGATCGCAATCTCATAATCATTCACATACACCACTTCTTTGGTGTATTCTATGATAGGAGATGCATCACTTGCTAAAAAATGTTCTCCTTTGCCGATGCCGATCACCAATGGGCTTCCTTTGCGTGCAGCAATGATTGTTTCAGGATCATTTTGATCGATCAATAAAATACAATAAGCACCCACAATTCTTTTCAATGCAATACGTAATGCTTCTTCTAAAGTGCCGCCGTTATTTTTTTTAATGTCTTCAATAAAATTCAACAAGACTTCTGTATCCGTGTCGCTTTTAAAAGTGTAGCCTTTTTTCAGCAGATCATTTTTAATGGAAACATAATTCTCAATAATACCGTTATGTATCATCGCCAATTCGCCACTGTTGCTTAGATGCGGATGCGCATTTCTGTCGCTCGGTTCACCATGTGTTGCCCAACGCGTGTGACCAATACCAATATGTCCCCGAAGGTCTTTACCAATTACTTCTTCTTCCAACTCTGCCACCTTGCCTTTCTTTTTATATACTTTCAATCCACCATTGATCAATGCAACACCGGCACTGTCATAACCGCGATACTCTAATCGTTTCAAACCTTTTAAAATAACAGGATAAGCTTCCCTGTGCCCGATGTATCCAACAATTCCACACATAGTATTTAAATTAATTAAGCTGCAATATCAATTATTTTAATGAATTTACAGCTTGAAAATGTGTGAAAGAATCCCTTTAAACCAATGTGTTGTACATGAATGAAGTATTTGATTTTAGGAAAGATTATGTTTTGGAAGACGATTGCGTTTTATTGCGCCCTTTAAACATGAATGATTGCGAGAACCTGCTTGTTTTTTCTTTATACGAACCGGAGATCTGGAAGTATTCGTTAACAACTGCATCGGGTGACGGAAATTTAGAACGTTATATTCAAACAGCTGTGAATGCCAGAGAGGCCATGAAAGAATATCCTTTTATTGTGTTTGATAAAAGAACAAAACGTTATGCAGGTTGCACAAGATTTTATGATATTCAGTTGCCGCAAAAAACTTTGCAGTTGGGATATACCTGGTATGGGAGAGAATTTTGGGGAACGGGATTGAATAAGCATTGCAAATTTTTATTGCTGCAATTTGCTTTTGATCATTTGGGCATAGAGCGTGTTGAATTTCGTGCCGACATTAATAATGCAAGAAGTATTGCTGCCATGAAAAGTATTGGCTGCATAGAAGAAGGAGTGTTAAGAGGCAATACCATTAAACGTGATGGCACGAGAAGAGATTCTATAGTGTTAAGTATTTTAAGAAGGGAATGGGAGGGAGAAGTGCAGCAAAATTTGAGGAAGAAGTTGAGATGAATAGAATGCAGGTATTCCAACAATATATGTGTGCAGTCGAAAAATTGAATTAATGCGATACCTAAGATTGCTTATAATATTATCTTTCTTTGTGTTAAAGGATAATCAGGCTAATGAAAGTGATAAAATTATTGCACACGGAACCTATTTAATTTCATCAATTCATAAGGATGGCATTATGGTTGCTTCTGATTCACGAATTGCATTTTTCCATATAGAAAAAACTGGCAGAACTTTAATAGCTTATCGGGATTCCTTTCCTAAAACATTCATAATTGGGAAAAATACACTTTCTTATAGCGGTAATGCAACTCTTTTAAATGTATTTATCTCTACGATAATAAATGAGTATAAAAAGACTTTGAAAGAAGATACCCTAAATATTAAATACTTGCTACCCTCGTTTTTCTCATTTGTAAAAACTAAATACAACTTAAACTTTTCTCAGATGATTTTTTCAGGAATATTAATTACATCTGGTTATGATTCTTTGAAGCCAAGGATATTTTATTATCAGAAAGTAGATGGCATTCAAGAGATGAATTATAATTATCAATCGATTGCAGAATCTGGGAAATCAAATTTTAGAAAAAAAGCATCGTCTAATTTATCTTGTGAACAAGCCGGAGAAATTGCTGTTGATGTAATAAATGAATATGCAATATCAAATAATAAAACAGATATAATTGGAGGGCCTGTCGAAATATGCAAAGTGACTAAAGATAGCGTTGTTGTTATAAAAAACAAACTCCCTAAATTTAAATGGGTATATATGAAAGACTATATTTCTGACTTAAAAAGCCATAAAACAAAAATGTTTTTTACTTCTGCAGAAAATGAAAAAAAGTTTTATGAACACTACGACAAGAATTAATTAATACCCCTCGCTATCCATATACTTCCGCAGTGTGTCTGTGAATTTCCAATAAAAATCAGGCTCCGTTGCATTCTTCTGGGCTCCGAACATTTATAGTTCGGGGAACTGCACTTTGCTGTGACCCGTGGTACTTAAAAGATGCTTGATAGCGGATCAAAGGCAGATAGAATATAATTTAAAACAAACCCTGGCTACAGGAAAAGCATTCTTGACCCATAGATAAGCCTTGTCTTTAAAGACATGGCTTATACAAGGCTTATAGATGGGTTATATATGGCTTATATAAGGCTTATCTACCGTTTTAGTATCTATTTAGATAGACTATCATACACTGAAAAGCAGGAGCAGATTAAATGAATAGCTTGATAATTTGTACATTCATCAGTAAATTCCCCCCATGAAATGCAGCTTTACCATTGCCTATTTATTCTCCTGCCTTTCTTTTTTTGCGCAGCCAAATAAAACGGCTTCTACACAAATCCTTATTCGTTGCGATGATATTGGCATGAGCCACTCCGTAAACATGGCCGCCAAACAGGTCTTGGATGCAGGCTTTCCCGTTTCCATGTCGGTCATGGTTCCCTGCTCCTGGTTTGCAGAAGCGGCGGAACTGCTGAAACAATATCCGAATGTTTCAGTGGGTATTCATCTCACGTTAAATGCTGAATGGAAAAATTATCGTTGGGGACCTGTTGCAGGAGCAAAAGCAGTTCCTTCATTAATTGATTCATTAGGAAATTTTTTTCCTTCACGCAGTTTATTGTTTGCCAACAATCCCAAACTGAATGAAATTGAAATCGAACTTAGAGCACAAATTGAAAGAGCATTAAAAGCAGGACTGAAAATTGATTATCTCGATTATCACATGAGTGCTGCGATGCAGACATTACAAACAAGAATGATCGTTGAAAAATTAGCGGCGGAATATAAATTAGCCATCTCCCGTTATTATGACGAAGAAGGTATTGATATCGGTTATTTTGCTACGCCGGCAAATAAATTAGATACATTGCTCTCGAGAACAAAAACATTGAAAGAAGGCGGTATAAAATTATTTGTATTTCATGTAGGGCTTGATAATGCTGAATTAGCAGCGATGGAAGACCTGAATCCATTCGGTCCGAAAGAAATGAGCAAGCATCGTAATGCAGAAATGAATGCACTTTTGTCAAAACAATTCCAACAATTTTTACATGCAGATAAAAACCGCTTGGTGAATTATAAAATGCTGGTTACAGAAAAAGGTTTGAATATGATGAAGCGGCCTGAACTAAAAGAGTGATTATACTTTTATGATGATTTATTTTGTTGCCATAAAAACGGAACTATGAAGTGAGTGACACAACCGCCGATGCCATAGAATACAACAGCTTGTTTCAAAAAAATCTTTTTCTTTTAATATAAGTCCTTCAGAAATTTCTTTGCGTTATCTTCGCCGCCTTAATAAAAAATATGATTTTACCTTGTTTGGTTGTGGCGGCTTCCGGTAAAGAAAAGGGCGGCAGAGGTGTTTACACCACAGAAAATATTAAAGCAGGAACTGTGATAGAAATCTCTCCTGTATTGGTTTTCAGCATGGCTGAAAGAAAAGCGATCGAAGCATCTAAACTCTATCATTATATTTTTGAATGGGGAAAAAGCACCAAGTTGGGCGCATTGGGTTTGGGTTATGTATCGATGTATAATCACGATTATAATTCTAATTGTGATTATGATATGGATTATGAAAATGAAACAATCACCATCACTGTTGTGAAGGATGTAAAAAAAGGGGATGAGTTATTTATTAATTACAATGCCTCACCCGATAGCCAAAAACCTGTTTGGTTTGATGCGAAGTAAACCACTCCCAATTTAATTAAATGAATGATTGTCACTCTGAGGCTCTCGAAGAGTGATAAACGTAATCTCGTTTTAAATTCATGGTTCGAGTGCCTCACCATGACATCTACTCCGTAACTTAATGACAGTGTATTGGACTCAATTTTCGGGAAGGGGTTTCTACCAATACTGATATCCCATCAATCTCGCCAATTCAACTTTAGCTAAACATAATTGATACTCGTATTGCAATGTGGTTAATAAAGCACGCTGTACATTGGTGCTGGCATTGGTCAATTCCAAATTTGTTCCCACACCGTTCTTGAATCTTGTTGCTGCTAATTGTTGTGCATACACAGCTTGTTCTGTTTGGCCTTTAGTATTATTGATACGTTCGTAATTGCTTTGAATATCTGTTAATGCCTGTTCAATATCTTTTTTATAATTACTGCTCAAAGATTCAACCGCTAATTCATTTTGTTTAACGATATTCTGCTGTAACTTGATTTGCTGTTTGGTTTTTCCGCCGTTATAAATAGGAACCGTAAAAGAAACGCCTGCTGCATAATTGAATCGCATTTCAGCAACATCGGGGACATAACCATTTTTTACACCGGCACCTGCATTCAGTGCAATGAAAGGTTTATCGCCGAGTTTAGCGATCTCAAGATCACTTTGCGATTGTTTGATTTTGTCTTTTGCCAATAAGAAATCAATGTTTGATGTTTGTGCAACACTTAATGCAGCATTGGCGTCTGTAAGATTTATTTCAAAGTCAAAAGCCTTGCCGGTATTCTGTTTGATACCTGTAGTGTACTCCAATAAATTCAACTGTTTTTGCAAAGAATTGAGCAGATCTACTTTTCTGTTTTGATCCTGATCACGGTTTGCCTGAATATTCAACAGGTCAATTTTCAAAGCATCGCCATTATTTAATTTTGATTGAACCACAGCTAAATTGTCTGTCAAAAAATTGATCACACTATCCTGAATGCTGATCGCTTTTTTAAGGAATACGATATTGTAATAAATGACAGCCACTTGATACGCTAATTGTGCTTTTACATTGTCTGCATTGTGTTTGGCATATTGCAGCTCATCTTTCGATTTGGCAACATTTGCTTTTACCCTGCCAAAATCGTACAAAGCATAGGATGCCATCACATTGCCGTTCAAATTATGCACAGGCGCAAATTGAAAATCTGTTCCGCCCAACGGAATAACTATTTTAGGCTGCACATATTCATACGAAGCATTGCCGTTTACTTCAGGCAGATTATTGAGTTGCGTTAATGTAACTTTTTCCTGAGCAGTGGTAATCGCATTTTCCACTTCTTTCACTTTCGGAAAATACGAGAATGACTGTGTGATCAAGCTTTTTAATTCTGTATTCGCTTTAACCTGCGCCATTGCTGAATTTACAGCGAACACTAAGGCCAAGAAGATCAGATTTTTTTTCATCATGCTTTATTTTAAATTCTTTAATATTTTTTTATTTCTCTTTTAGTATCGGTCAATGAGATTCTGCTGCTGCCTTCATACTTGCGGCAATTTCTGCTGCTGATTTTTTCTTCACGCGTAAGAACACGACCATTGGAAGTGCGATGATGAAGAAAATGCCGATCAAACGAAACGTATCTAAATAGGCCAGATAATTTGCCTGCCTGTCAACAATATTATTCACGGTTGCCAATGCTTTTGTTCCTGCACCGGCTACATCACTGCCTCTGCTGATAAGGCCCTGCGAAATAATATTCAATCTTTCTGTCAATGCAGGAGAACCGTTCGGAATAGAACTTACCAGATCCATTCTGTGTTGTGCATAACGGTTGGCGATATAATTATTGGCCAGCGCAATTCCGAATGCACCACCCAATTGCCGTATCATATTATTCAATGAAATGCCCGATGCATAATCTTTTGGCGCCAATCCGGCTACAGCCTGATTAATTAATGGTAACTGCACCATGCTGATACCAACAGCTCTCATTGCTAATGGGAAAAAGAAATCCCATTTACCAACATCCGGACTCACCTGCGAACTTGTAAAACAATAGGCAGCAAATAATAAAAATCCAACGACAACAAAAGGAATAGGAGACACGCCCTTACTCATCGTTTTACCAATGATGGGCATCATGACGACCGTTATCAAGGTAGGTGCCAATAAAGTCAAACCCGTTTCATAAGCTGTAAATCCTAATACTCTTTGTGCGAGAACAGGGAATACAAATACCGAAGTAAATAATCCCAATCCAACAATAAAAGTAAAAACGGTTGTGAATGCAAGATTTCGATTACCTAATACTTTTAAATTAACCGCAGGATGATCGATGCTTAATTCGTAAGTAATAAAACCAATTAGACCTACCAATGCAAAGATGGATGAGATACGGATAGTTTCACTGTTGAACCAATCTTCCGATTCACCTCTTTCTAAAACATATTGCAAACATCCTATACCGACTGCCAATAATAAAATCCCGGTATAATCAATTTTGATTTGTTTCTTCTTTGTGCCTTCGCCTTCTTTTTTCTCGATGAATGTATAAGAAAGAAAAGTGGCGATGATGCCGATGGGAATATTGATCATAAATATCAAGGGCCATGATGCATGGTCGATGATAAAACCGCCCAAAGTAGGTCCCAGTGTGGGTCCTAACACAATCCCCATACCGAATAAACCAGATGCGATAGGTCTATCCTTCGGTTCAAACGCATCAAATAAAATTGCTTGTGAAGTAGATAACAAAGCACCACCACCCACACCTTGAACAAATCGCCATAGAATGATCTCCACCAGACTTGTTGATTGCGCACACATATATGACGCAGCTGTGAAGATGATCATTGAAACGATATAATAATTTCTTCTGCCGAAATATTCTGCCAAAAATCCTGTTAGCGGAATGATGATAACATTTGCAATGGCATAAGAAGTAATCACCCAACTGATGTCCTCAATGTTTACACCTAAACTTCCGCTCATATCGCTCAATGCAACATTCACGATCGATGTATCGATCAGTTCCATCACTGCAGCAGTAACGGTAGTGATTACAATAATAGCCCTTGCAAAACCTCTGGGTGTAGCCATCCGATTTATGATTTACGATTCCCGATTTATGATTTGTTATTTTGTTTCAATACTTACAAACACACTTAATCCTGCACGCAACTGTGTTTTGTATTTTTCAACATCAGTGATATTGATCTTTACCGGAACACGTTGTGTTACTTTTACAAAGTTGCCGCTTGCATTATCCGGAGGGAGCAATGAAAACCTTGCTCCTGTTGCATCACTGAGACTTTGGATGGTTCCTTTTAATTTCAGGTCGGGCAATGCATCAATTTCAATATTCACTTCTTTGCCGGCAGTTAATTTGCTTAATTGATTTTCTTTGAAGTTGGCTACGATCCAGAAAGTACTATCATTTACTATTGAGAATAAAGGAGTACCGGCCTGAATGAATTGTCCTTCAGAAACATTTTTCTTGCCGATCTTTCCGGATTGGGGTGCATAGATCTTTGTATAACTGATCTTGAGTTTTGTCTGATCGATCTTTGCCTGTTTTACTGCCAATGCCGCTTCTGTTTTTTGAACAGATGCTTTTAAAACAGCGATACGGCTTTCGGCAGAATTGAGATCATTCTTACTGTTGTCTAATTGTTTCTGTGCTGTTTCCAATGCAAACTGTGAATCATCCAATTGTCTTTTGGTAATGGCTTCCGCTGCATATAAATTTTTATCTCTCTGCACATCCTCTTTTGCTTTTTGCAGTTTTACATTGTTGATATCAATGGTTCCTTTGTTTACACTTAAAGAAACGATTGCGTTATTCAATGCAGCTTTTGCATTGATGATATCAACTTCTGATTGTTTATAATCAGCTTCCATTTCTTCTAACTGACTTTGCAGTTCTGCATCGTCCAATTCAACCACTAACTGCCCCGCTTTTACAGAATCATAATCTTTTACAGCAATGGTCTTCACATAACCTGAAACTCTCGGCAATACGGGCGTGATCTGTGTTTCGATCTGAGCATTGTCTGTTGTTTCGTGTGTTAATACATAATTTATTTTTCTGTAGCCGAAAAAAGCGGCTACTAAAAAAACAATGCCGATGACGATATAACGTACCGGTGATTTTTTTTCTTCCTGGGTTGCTTGTTTTGTCATAAATTGATTGTATTAATGTTGCAGAAGGAGCGAATGAGTGATTTGTTTTAAATGAGTGATGATTCTTTTTTTAAAAGTATCATCGGTATATGGATTAAAATTTTTGTCTTTGTTCATCAATAAATTGCACATCCCTTTGGAAAGCATCACCTGATTGATGGTACCCAGGATGGACGCGAATGTTAATTCGGGATCTACTTTTTTAAATGCTTTTTTTCGCATGCCCTGTTCAATAATCTGTTTAACAATAAGGGTATTTTTACTGAAAAGGCTGATAATATTATTATGTACATCTTCTCTTTGCTTGAGCATTAATTCCTGATGGATAATGCGGTGATATTGATGTTGCGTGAGTATCCTGTTCACATAGGCTTCGATCACGGCATCCATCTTTTCAATTTCTGATTTTGTTTTATCACTTGCAATCTCTTCTAACTTTTCACGCATATAGGATGCTTTGTGCACCACCATCGCTTCAAATAATTTGTCTTTGGAGCCAAAATAATAATTCACCATGGCAATGTTCACATCCGCCTTGGCAGCAAGGTCTCGTATGGAAGTTCCTTCAAAACCATTTTCGGCAAAGAGTTCTATCGCTGTGTTGATGATATGATCCTTTTTATCGGTACTCATGATTTTTATTGATTTCGAAAGGACAAAATTAAACAAATGTTTGATTAATTATTTAAAAATTAATTTTCCGATAACATAACAATGCCAACTTTGCTGAAACTGTACTGATTGATTACCAACTCATTCAAAGTATCTGACTTTGGCAAAGATTTTTTATGGGGTGTTGCGATGGCAGCTGCCCAGAATGAAGGTGCATATAATATTGACGGAAGAGGGCCTTCGATCTGGGACAGTTTTGCCAGAAGACAAGGAAAAATAATCGGCGCAGGAAAACCTTATGAAGCCTGCGATTTTTATCATCGTTATAAAGACGATTTATTATTGGTAAAAGCATTGGGATTTCGCGTATTCCGTTTTTCTATTTCATGGAGCAGGATTTTACCCGAAGGCACGGGGCGCATCAATAAAGAAGGTATCGCATTTTATCATAAAATAATTGATGAATGTTTTTTGCTGGGTTTGATACCTTATGTAACATTATATCATTGGGATATTCCGCAGGCACTGGAAAAAGAAGGGGGATGGACATCACATTCCCTATTACGTTGGTTTAGCCGTTATGTAACGATTTGTGCAGAAGAATACGGCGATAAAGTGAAGAACTGGATCATCCTCAACGAACCAATGGGTTTTACATCATTGGGCTATGGTTTGGGAAAACATGCACCGGGCAAATCAGGATTGAATAATTTTTTACCGGCCGTACACAATGCAGCCATGGCGCAAGCTGAAGGAGGAAGGATTGTTAGAAATATCGTTCCTCATGCAAATATCGGCACAAGTTTTTCCTGTAGTGAAGTCATTCCCTTTACTCAAAACCCATTGGACATTGCAGCTGCCAACCGCATGGATATTTTATTGAACCGTTTATTCATTGAACCCTCATTGGGAATGGGCTATCCGGATGATAATTTTTCTTTGATGGATAAATTGCATCTGCACAATAAAGCATGGAAATATACGGAGCGGATGAAATTTGATTTTGATTTTATCGGCGTTCAAAATTATTTTTCATTGGCAGTGAAGCATAATCCTATCATCCCCATCATCAATGCATCAGAAGTAAAAGCAGCGAACAGAAAAGTACCTCATACAGATATGGGTTGGGAAATAAATGCAGGCAGTTTTTACAATATGCTGAAACGTTTCGCAGCATATAAGGGCGTGAAAGAAATCATCGTTACAGAAAACGGTTCTTATTTTAAAGATGTATTGCAGAATGGTGTAGTGAATGATATGCAACGTATCCAATATTTTCAGGATTATGTAAAGGCGATGTTGTTGGCGAAACAGAACGGAATAAATATCAAAGGATATTTTGCATGGACATTGATGGACAATTTTGAATGGTCCGAAGGTTACCGTGCAAGATTCGGATTGATTCATGTTGATTTTAAAACACAATTACGCACCATTAAAAACTCAGGCTACTGGTGGCGGAATTTTTTAAGCGGAAACTGATTTTGTTTTCAGTAAGTTTGGTTTACTAAACTTATTTATGAGAAAATATTTTGCACTTTGCATTTGCCTATTTATTACCTCTGAGATATTATCACAAAAATCTGTCATCATTCCTGCTTATACTGCTTATGCCGTTCCTGCGGAGAAAGATGAAGATGCTTTATTCAGTAAAAAAGATAAATCTCTTCAGTGGAAAGACACAAAACAAAAAATCGAATTTCATTTTTATATTCCGAACGCAGGAGACATCGATATCAATCTTCTTGCAAAAAGTGCTGAAAACAACAATTCAATTTCTGTGGCATGTGCCGATAAAAAATTCACCGTGATTGTTCCTGCAGGAAATGCGTATAAGGTTTGTAAAGCAGGCACTGTTCATATTGCTCAATCCGGATTTTACAGCGTGATACTTTCTGCTGATTTGAAAAGAAAGTTTGCCATCAATATTCAATCATTACAATTAAACGGTATCGATTCTTCACAAATACATTTTAATAAAAAGCCACGCCGAAATGCAGCATCAGTTCATTTAAAATATCCTGTGAATGACAGTAATAAAGTGACGCAGTTCTATAATGAACTAACAGTGCCAAAAAGTTTTGACCATCTTCACAGTTATTATATGGCATGCGGTTTTTCGAGAGGTTACTTTGGTATTCAGGTAAATAGCGAAAAGGAGCGCCGCGTTATTTTTTCTGTTTGGGATGCAGGTAATGAAAAAAATGACAGAGCTAAAGTTGCTGACAGCAACAAAGTTCAATTAATAACAAAGGGTGAAGATGTTATTGCAGAAGGGTTTGGCAATGAAGGAACAGGTGGCCACAGTCATTGGGTCTATCCATGGAATGCAGACAGTACGTATAAATTTTTGGTCAATGCAATCCCTGATACAATAAAGAACACGACCGTTTATACAGGATATATTTATTTACCTGAAATAAAAAAATGGAAACTCATCGCAAGTTTCAGAGCACCGAAAGATGGAAAATATTTGAACGGATTATATTCATTCAATGAAAATTTTTCAGGTGTAAATGGTCAGTTAGAACGTAAAGCTTATTTCGGAAATCAATGGATACAATTAAATAACGGCAAGTGGATAGAATTGACCGAAGCTAAATTTTCAGGAGATGCAACCGCCAGAGCTCAGGACAGGATAGATTTTAACGGAGGTACAGAAGATAATAGGTTTTATTTATCTAACGGTGGCTTTAAAGAAAGCAGTACATATATTGGAGATTTGTTTACAAGAACAGAAACCAAACAACGTCCTGTTACTGTGTGGACAAGAAATGCAGACAGTGCAGCACAATCCAAAAAAGATATTGCGGAAATCAAGAAAGCGGTAACTGATAAAAAGATCGATACAACAGGTTCGATTGGTGGTGTTTATTATCAAATAATAAAAGAAGGTACGGGTGATCCTGTAAATATAAATGATACCGTAACTGTTTTTTATAAGGGCTCTTTGTTAAGTGATGGATCAGTATTCGATCAAACAAAAGAAAAGCCTGCAGTTTTCCCTTTGAAACGTTTGATCAAAGGTTGGCAGATCGGTTTGCCGGTTTGTAAAGTAGGAGGAAAGATCAAATTGATCATTCCTTCAGGATTGGCTTATTCTATCAGAAGTATGAATGCTGCTATTCCTTTAAACAGTATTATGGTATTTGATATTGAAGTGGTGGGAGTGAAGTGATAAATTTTTCTGATAAAAATCATTGGTTTACTTCGTAACTTGTTGGTGCTTTGATTAAAATTACTTGCCATGAAATCTGCCCGTCAACTTTGTATCGCTATTCTGATTGTTATTGTCATCGCTGCATTCAGCGGTGGTTTTATGTTAATTCATGATGACACCGGTCGCTCGTTGCAATTAAGTATCGATGATCTGAAAGGTTCTCCGTTTACTGACTTTGGTGTTATCGGATGGATATTGATTATTGCAGTTGGCATTTTCAGTGCGATTTCTGCAACTGTTACATTTTTGCATCATAAATCATATCCTTATTTTATTATTACGCAGGGAATCTTATTACTTCTATTCGTCGTCTTGGAATATTTGGTACTGCAATATCAATTATCAGAAGTTGTTTTCGGATTGATGGCGGTTGCTTTATTATTACTCGGAAATTTGCTCAGAAAAAACCTCAGGATCATTACCGATCATACTGATCACAGTGTCACTGCTAAACATCCTCAGAAAAAAAGTCACTATCACAAGCACAGAAAAAGAGGTCATTGATTCTGTTTTTTCTTTTGTTTTATCGCACTTTTTCTTATCCCCCGAAATAGGGATTGCCTCAATCTTTGATGTGAAGTTATTTTGCATCGTTAAATGATCGAAGCCTTGTTATTATTAATCACGATATGCAAAAATAATTCAGGGGATAAAATCCGAAATTAATCATCTAACGTAAATGAAGGGCAAATGATATTGCCACATATCAGAATTAACCAAATATTAAATATTAAATATTAAAAATATGTTGAGTAGAATGAAATTTTCGGTGGTACTTGTTGTGGCAATTTTTATGCTTACGGCATTCATAACAAATATGTTTGCTAAAACCTATCAATCTGACAAAGATTTCACCTGTTGCAAAGGTGACCAGTTGTATATACATCATTATTATACTATAAAAGTATTTTGGGCGGAAGCCGGCTCAAATTATACCATAGAACCCATTGGTAAACCCTCACCCGGAGGGTGTAATATTCAGTGTTCAGAATAACGATATATTATTTTTTCTGATACACTCTTACATAATCAACTTCCATTTTTTGCGGCAAAGCAGTATCATCAATTCCTTTCAAACCACCCCAGAATCCACCCATGGCAATATTTAATAACAGATGAAATGGTTTATTGAATGGCCATGCATCATTACCGGTGTGTTCATTATATGCTGTAAAATATTTTTTCTGATCAACGAACATCGAAATAGAATCTGCATCCCATTCCATGGAATACACATGAAACTTTTCGCTGCAATCTGATACAGTTGTAATGGCTGTTTTTTGTGTGCCGATAGAATGAAAATATTTTTTGCAATGCGTTGATGCATGTATAACGCCCTGGTCATAACCTACATGTTCCATGATATCAATTTCACCATCATCAGGCCATTTAATTTCTTTGGTACTTGCCAACATCCAGATCGCAGGCCAGGTACCCAAACCTTTTGGAAGTTTGGCTTTTACTTCGATGCGGCCGTATTGCCAATCGCCTTTGCCTTTTGTGACCAATCTTGCAGAACTATAATCATTCGCACCGATCTTCTCTTTATATGCCTCAATGATAAGCTTTCCGTCTTCAACCCTTGCATTCTTCAATTGATGGTCTGTATAATATTGTCGTTCTTCATTACCCCAGCCATTACCACCAACATCATAACTCCATTTAGCAGAATCCGGAAGGCCTTTATAATTGAATTCATCACTCCATACCAATTTCATGCCTTTGTGTTGTGCTGAAAGGCTCAATGAGATTGCCAACAATAGAAGGAATAGGACAGGTTTAGATAATTTCATAATAGCTTGATTAAAAAAGGAAAGATAATGATTCCGCAGAACCTATTTCTCTCGTCAGAATAAAAAATTTGCATAAGAATGTTGTTGCCATTATTTTTGCAACTCATTTATGAAACAAACTACACATATCCATCATCATCATTTACCCATCGGGTAGGCTGTTGATGTTTTGTGTGGATACTATAAAACATTGAAGGGCTTACTGCAAAGTGAGCCCTTTTTCTATTAAAACAAATGAAATGAAACTGAAATTAGCAATTCAAAAAAGTGGAAGACTGCATGATGATTCAATCAAATTATTGAAAGAATGCGGCATTGATATTTCCAACGGTGTGAATAAACTGAAAGCAGATGCGAGCAATTTTCCGCTCGAAGTTTTCTTTTTGCGTGATGATGATATTCCGCAATATGTCGAAGATGGTGTAGCAGATATTGGTTTTGTAGGAGAGAATGTAGTATTTGAAAAAAATAAAAAAGTTGAAATTGTAGAGAAATTAGGTTTTGGTAAATGCCGTTTATCCATAGCAATCAGAAAAGGTGAAACTTATACGGATGCTTCATTTTTGGAAGGGAAAAAAATCGCAACCAGTTATCCTGTGATACTTGAAAAGTATTTGAAAGAAAACAAGGTCAACGCAGAAATTCATGAAATCAGCGGCAGTGTTGAAATTGCACCGGGTATTGGGTTGGCAGATGCGATCTGCGATCTGGTGAGTAGTGGTTCTACTTTATTCATGAATGGATTGAAAGAAACTGAAATTATATTGAAGTCGCAAGCTGTTTTGATCAAGGACAAAAATTTAGACACTGAAAAACAAAAGATCCTCGATAAAATAATTTTCAGAATTGAATCAGTTAAAAAAGCGAAGAATAATAAATATATTTTGTTGAATGCGCCCAATAATAAATTAAAAGAGATCATTAGCTTGTTACCCGGCATGAAAAGCCCTACTGTATTGCCTTTGGCAGAAGAAGGATGGAGCAGTGTGCACAGTGTTTTAAGCGAAGATCAGTTTTGGGAAATCATTGAACAATTGAAAGCAGCGGGTGCTCAGGGGATTTTAGTAGTACCGATTGAAAAGATGATCATTTGATGCGCAAATTAAAATTATGAAGACTTATTTCTATCCAAATATTGAAGAGCGTAAACAATTATTATTGCGGCCTGCATTTGACACATCTTTATTGCAGGAAAAAGTAAAAACTGTTTTGAATGAAGTAAAGTTAAATGGTGATACTGCAGTTAAGAAATTCACACAGGAATTTGACGGAGTATCGTTGAATGATTTTAGCGTGAGCGAAAAAGAAATAAGAGAAGCTGCTGCACTATTATCGAACGAATTAAAACAGGCAATACAACAAGCAGAGAAAAATATCACAACATTTCATAAACAGCAAATTTCAAATGTTGAAGTAATTGAAACTATGCCCGGTGTAAAATGCTGGCGAAAAAGTATCGGCATTGAAAAAGTAGGTTTATACATTCCCGGCGGAACGGCACCACTATTCTCTACCATTTTAATGTTGGGAATTCCTGCGCAAATTGCCGGGTGTAAAGAAATTATTTTATGTACTCCACCTGATAAAAATGGAAAATTGCACCCTGCTATTTTATTTGCAGCGCAGTTGGTAGGGATAACTAAAGTTTTCAAGATCGGCGGTGTACAAGCCATTGCTGCTATGGCTTTCGGGACAGCAACTGTTCCGAAAGTATATAAGATTTTCGGCCCGGGAAATCAATATGTAACCTGTGCCAAACAATTGATACAACAGGATGGTATTGCGATCGACATGCCTGCCGGTCCGAGTGAAGTTTGTGTGTTGGCTGATGATTCAGCTGTTGCAGGTTTTATTGCTGCAGATCTTTTATCACAGGCAGAGCATGGTGTTGACAGTCAGGTTTTGTTAGTGACTTGTTCTGAAACTTTAGTTAAGAGTGTTGAGGGAGAATTAAAAAAACAATTAGAATCATTGCCAAGAAAAAATATTGCCCAAAAAGCATTGGAAAACAGTAAAAGCATTGTGGTAAAAAATATAGACGAAGCGATTGAGTTAGTGAACGAATATGCTGCCGAACATTTGATCATTTCCTGTAAAGATGATGAGGCAATTGCAGAAAAAATTGTTAATGCAGGTTCTATTTTTTTAGGAAATTATTCTCCTGAAAGTGTGGGTGATTATGCAAGTGGAACGAATCATACTTTGCCAACCAATGGTTTTGCGAAAGCATACAGCGGTGTTAGTGTTGATAGTTTTGTGAAGAAGATAACGTATCAAAAGCTTACACAGCAAGGATTACAGAATATTAGCAAAACGGTAGAATTAATGGCTGAAGCGGAAGGATTAGATGCACATAAGAATGCAGTGAGTATCAGAATTAAAAATTTATAATTAATAATTAAGAATTGAATGAACTTTCAATTAAATAATTTACTCCGCGAAAATATTAAAAATCTTTCGCCTTATTCATCTGCACGTGATGAATTCAGTGGTGAGGCAAAAGTGTTTTTGGATGCAAACGAAAACAGTTTGGGATCACCATTGACTAAATGGTACAACAGATATCCAGATCCATATCAACATGCAGTAAAGGATGCCATCAGTAAAATAAAAGGTATTACTTCTGAGCATATTTTTCTGGGAAATGGCAGTGATGAGTGTATCGATCTTTTATATCGCTGCTTTTGTGAGCCAAAAAAAGATAATGTAATTATTTGTCCGCCTACTTATGGCATGTATGAAGTAAGTGCGAATATCAATGATGTTGAAATCCGTAAAGCTCCTTTGCTTGAAAATTTTCAATTGGATCTGATTCATTTGGAAAATTTGGTTGATACCAATACAAAATTGATTTGGATATGTTCCCCCAATAATCCAACCGGCAATTCGATAAACAGAGAAGATATTTTAACCGTACTGAATAATTTCAACGGAATTGTTGTTATCGATGAAGCCTATATCAATTTCGCCAAACAAAAAACATTCATTCAGGAATTAACGGAGTATCCGAATTTAGTGATCATGCAAACATTCAGCAAAGCCTGGGGTTTAGCTGCATTGCGCTTGGGAATGGCATTTGCTTCATTAGAAATTATTAAGGTGATGAATAAAGTCAAGCCGCCTTATAATATCAATCAGGCTACACAAGAGTTCGCATTAAAAGCTCTGGAAGAAGTAGGACAGGTGAATGATATGATCAAAGAATTGGTAGATATGCGTGAAGCCTTAAGAGAAGTGTTTGAACAAATTCCCATCGTTGAAAAAGTATATCCTTCCGATGCTAATTTTATACTGGTTAAAATAAAAGATGCCAGAAAAATTTATGAATATCTATTGACAAAAGGAATTGTGGTACGTGACAGATCTACTGTAAAATTGTGCGATAATTGTTTGCGTATCACTATCGGAACAGAGCAAGAGAACACTATATTGGTAGATGCTTTGGCTCAATTTATCACAGGATAAACAATAATATCAATCACTTGTTATAATAATTATCTTTAGAACAATCAAATAACCTAACCAATGAAAAAATTTTTATTGTATGCTTTTTGCTTAAACATTTCTTTCGCTGCATATGCCTCCGGAAATGACGGTGTTAAAAAGTCTGCTGATGAGAATGCAGGATTAAAATTACCTGCAGGTTTTACTGCTGTTAAAATTTCAGAAAATATAGGAAGGGCAAGGCATATTGCTGTTACAACACAAGGCAATGTGTATGTTAAGTCAAGCAAACTATATAACGGCAAAGGGATCTTTTATATGAAAGACCTAAATGGTGATGGAATAGTTGATACTGTATTTGGTTTTGGAAAATATACCGGTACCGGTATCGCCATCAAGAATGGTTATTTATATGCATCATCCGATGAAGAAGTTTTTCGTTATAAGCTGAATGATAAAAACGAAGTCATCAATCCCGATCAACCTGAAAAAATTATTACAGGATTGATTAATCGTCACCAGCACGAATCAAAATCCATCGCATTGGACAATGATGGAAATATTTATGTGAACATTGGCGCTTATGCAAATGCATGTCAGGAAAAGGACAGAACATTGCACAGTAAAGGTCGTATGCCTTGTCCCATTCTTGATTCAGCCGGTGGTATCTGGCAATTCAAAGCAAATAAATTAAATCAAACTTACGGTGATGGTATCCGTTATGCAACCGGATTAAGAAATGTGGTGGGATTGGATTGGAATAATCAAACCAATACTTTATTTGTGATGCAGCATGGCCGTGATCAGTTGCATGATAACTGGCCTGAATTATTCGATTCAAAACAAAGTGCTGAATTGCCTGCTGAAACCATGTACGAATTGCACAAAGGAAGCAATGCGGGCTGGCCATATATTTATTATGATCCCATTCAACACAAAAAAATATTGGCACCGGAATACGGCGGTGATGGTAAAATAGAAGGTGGCAAAGATGCACAAGATCCAACTGTTGCTTTTCCCGGTCACATGGCACCCAATGCATTATTATTTTATACGGGCAATCAGTTCCCTGAAAAATATAAGAACGGCGCATTCATTGCATTTCATGGAAGCTGGAACCGTGCACCTGAACCGCAAAAAGGTTATTTGGTGGCATTTGTTCCTTTTAAAAACGGTAAGCCAAGCGGCGAATGGGAAATATTCGCAGATGATTTTGCAGGAGGTGATGAATTCATGTCGCCTAACAAAGCAAAACATCGCCCAACAGGTTTGGCACAAGGCCCCGACGGATCTTTGTATGTGACCGATGATGTAAAAGGAGCAGTGTATAAAATAAGTTATAAAAAATAGTGTGTAACCGGCAACAAGAATTCTATTTAGCTTTTCTTGCGTCGCACACTTGTACTTTTAGTATCTCTATTAAGCAAAAAAATATTTCATGAAGAAAACTGTTTTGGTTTTGTTCTTTATTACATCGGCAGCATTATTGAAAGCACAGTCATTGAAAGCATCAATGGACCGTGGGCAAAAAGTATATGAGAAAGTTTGTTTAAGCTGTCACATGGCAGATGGTGGCGGTGTACCGCATCTTAATCCGCCTCTTTCACAAACATCCTATGTGCTCGGCGATAAATCAAAAATAATATACATTGTTTTACATGGCATGACAGACCGTATTCCTATTGATGATGAATTTTATTCAAACAATATGGCAACGCATACGGATCTGAATGACCAACAAATCGCCGATGTATTAACTTATGTAAGAAACAGTTTCGGCAATAAAGCAAGTGCAGTAACTGCAGCAGAAGTAAAAGCAGTTCGTAACAAGAAAAAATAAAATGAAAAGAATCTTATTCATTGACCGCGACGGTACTTTAATTAATGAAGCACCACCCACTTATCAGATCGATAGTTTTGATAAGTTGGAATTTTATCCCAATATGTTTCAATACCTGAACCGTATTGCCAAAGAATTGGATTATGAATTGGTGATGGTCACGAATCAGGATGGTTTGGGAACAGCAGCATTTCCTGAAGAAACATTTTGGCCTGTTCACAACTTTATAATGAAGAGCCTGGAGAATGAAGGCATTCATTTTTCAAAAGTATTTATTGATAAAAGTTATCCTCACGAAAATTTACCTACACGTAAACCGGCTGTGGGTATTTTGACTGAATATCTTGATAGAGTAAAATACGATCTTGAAAATTCTTTTGTGATCGGCGATAGAATTACAGATGTACAACTTGCAAAAAATTTAGGATGCAAAGCGATCTGGTTAAACAGCGACCCAAACTTAGGCGGAACTGAAATTAAAGATTCAGTTGCAGCATTGCAATCATTCATTGCATTAGAAACAGTTTCATGGGAAGAGATTTATACTTTTTTAAAATTGGGTTTACGTCATGTGATTCTTGAACGCAATACCAATGAAACAAAAATAAAAGTTGAGTTGAATATTGATGGAAGTGGGAAAGCAAATATTCATACGGGCTTAGGTTTCTTTGATCACATGTTGGATCAAATTGCAAGACATGGTAAAATGGATCTGACTATTGAAACCAAAGGTGATCTGCATATTGATGAACACCACACGATTGAAGATACAGGCATTGCTTTGGGTGAAGCATTTGCCAAAGCATTGGTAGATAAACGTGGTATGGAGCGTTATGGTTTTGCATTGCCGATGGATGAAGCCGAAGCAAAAGTGTTGATTGATTTTGGTGGAAGAAATTGGTTGGTGTGGAATGCCGAATTTAAACGCGAAAAAATAGGAGAGATGCCAACAGAAATGTTTTTCCATTTCTTTAAATCATTCAGCGATGCAGCCAAATGCAATTTGAATATTGAATGCAAAGGCGATAATGAACATCATAAAATTGAAGCCATTTTTAAAGCATTTGCAAAAGCAATAAGGATGGCTGTTAAACGCGATCCCATGAGTAATCATTTGCCGAGTACAAAAGGAGTTTTATAATTTAATAATCAAACAAATTGTCATGTCAGTAAAATCAGAATTACTTGCAGAAATCAAACAAGAAGCCACAAACACAAGAAAAATATTAGCAAAAGTTCCTTTCGAAAATCCTGATTGGAAGCCGCATGGAAAATCTATGACCATTGCAAAACTGGCTACACATATTGCAGAAAACCTGCGTTGGGGGATGGTATATTTTAGAAAGCGATTTTGTTGATTTCGCAAACCGGCCTTTTGCCCCTTCAGTTGTATCAACCCATGAAGAATTATTAAAAATTTTTGAAAAACATTATAACAAAACTATTGCCGCATTAGAAAATGCAAGCGATGAAGAATTGGAAAAGCTATGGGTAGTAAAATCAGGCGACACTATTTTTATGGAATTGAAAAAGAAAGCAGCCATTAGAAGCTGGGCAATGAGCCACAGTGTGCATCACCGCGGGCAATTATCTGTTTACTTACGGTTATTGGATATTCCTGTTCCGGGTATGTATGGGCAAAGTGCAGATGAAAAGTAATTATCTTAAAATAAAATTTATTTGGCAGAAACAATTTCACCTCACATCTTTGCATAGCAATGAAACAAAATTTATTAAATAACAATTGGTGGTGGCATACAAACTCTGATCGGGGAATGTAATGGCATAGCCAATACTGTTGAATATCATTTCAAAGCCCCGACAAAATTGTCGGGGTTTTTTGTTGTAGCACAAGAGTGCGACGCAACAGAAGTTGAACAACGAACAAAAGCCGGTAACAAAAAAATATTCGCGTAATGAAAAAGATCGTAATTGAAACCAAAGTAAAAAAGATGCTGGCCGATCTGTACACACCGGTTGGAATTTATTTGCGTGTGCGTGACAGATTTCGAGATACCATTTTGTTGGAAAGTACCGACCACCATGTTGCAGAAAACAGTTATAGTTTTATTTGCATCAATGCGATCGCTGGAATGGAAATTACTTCTACAAAAAGTATTGAGTTTAAATTCCCGAATCAAAAGCCTGAACGTGCTGATATAAAAAATGTGCAGGAAGTGCCGCTACAGTTATGGGATTTTATGCAACGGTTTGAAATAACTGAAACAGAAAAAGAAGCAAAATATGGACAGGGTTTATTTGGTTATGCGGCATTTGATTCGGTTCAATTTTTTGATACTGTTAAGCTGAAAGCTGAGGGCGAAATGCAGAACGCTATTCCGTTAATGAGATACAGATTGTATCAATACGTGATTGCGATCAATCACTTTAAAGATGAATTATTCTTATGCGAAAATGTGATCGCAGGAATGGAGAGTGATGCAGCTTTTGTTGAAAGTTTGATCAAGAGTAAGGATGTTCCGGTGTTTCCATTTGCATTAAAAGGCGGAGAGACATCAAACATGAAAAATGAAGAGTATGTTGCGATGGTGAAGAAAGGCATTCAAAGTTGTTTGCGTGGTGATGTGTTTCAAATCGTTCTCAGTCGCAGGTTTCAACAAAGTTTTACGGGCGATGAGTTTAATGTGTATCGTGCATTAAGAAATGTGAATCCATCACCTTATTTATTTTTCTTCGATTATGGTGATTATAAATTAATGGGTTCATCACCTGAAAGTCAGATCATTATTAAAAACGGGAAAGCGATCATTCACCCAATTGCCGGAACTTTCAAAAGAACTGGTGATGATAAGATCGATGAGGCCGCCGCCGCCGCATTATTATTGGATGCAAAAGAAAATGCAGAACATGTGATGTTGGTTGATCTGGCTCGAAACGATCTGAGCAGGATGTGCGATCAAGTGCATGTAAATTATTTTAAACAAGTACATTATTATAGTCACGTTATTCATTTGGTAAGTGAAGTGATCGGCAATGTAAAAGAAGGAACCAATCCTTTTTTATTATTGGCCAAAACATTTCCCGCAGGCACTTTGAGCGGAGCTCCTAAATTTAAGGCAATGAAATTGATCGATGAATACGAGCCCACATCACGCAGTTATTATGGCGGTGCATTAGGCTTTATGGGTTTTGACGGCAGTTGTAATCATGCCATTATGATTCGTACATTTTTAAGTAAAAATAATACGCTTACTTATCAGGCAGGCGCCGGAATTGTTGCAGCAAGCAATCCTGAAAGTGAGTTACAGGAAGTGAATAATAAATTAGGGGCATTAAAAAAAGCGATCAGCATCGCAGAAAAAATTTGATATGAAAATTTTAGTTTTTGATAATTACGATTCATTCACCTACAACTTAGTGCATCTTGTACAAATGATAACACATGAAAAAGTGGATGTGTATCGTAATGATGAAATCGCTTTGGAGAAAGTAAAAGAGTATGATAAAATAATTTTATCACCCGGACCGGGCATTCCTGAAGAAGCAGGATTATTATTGCCATTGATAAAAGAATATGCTGCCACTAAATCCATACTGGGCGTTTGTTTGGGACATCAGGCTATTGGCCAGGCTTTTGGCGGTGTACTCACCAATTTAACCCAAGTATATCATGGTATTGCTACAAAGATTCAATTGACAGATGTAAAATCACAGTTGTTTGACGGATTGCCGAGGGAGATCGAAGTTGGTCGTTATCATTCATGGGTAGTTGATAATAAAAATTTACCTACTCAATTGGAAGTAACTGCAAGAGATGAAAATAATTTCATCATGGCATTGCAACACAAAACATTTGATGTTCAAGGTGTTCAATTTCATCCCGAAAGTGTATTAACACCGGAAGGAGAAAAAATTATGAAGAACTGGTTAAAAAAATAACAATGAAAAAGATTTTACAACTTTTATTCGAACACAAAACGCTTACAAGAGAGCAGGCAAGAGAGGTATTGGTAAACATTTCGAAAGGCATGTACAATGAAAGCGAGGTCACTTCTTTTGTAACAGTGTACTTGATGCGAAGTATTACTATTGCTGAGTTACAGGGATTTCGTGATGCATTGCTGGAGTTATGCGTAAAGGTTGATCTGGGCAATCACAAGACCATTGATATTGTTGGTACGGGGGGCGACGGAAAAAATACTTTTAATATTTCAACGCTCAGTTGTTTCATTGTGGCAGGAGCAGGACAAAAAGTTTCAAAGCATGGTAACTATGGTGCAACCTCTGTTAGTGGTGCTTCGAATGTGATGGAACAGTTGGGCTATAAAATGAGTAATGATGTAAACAAATTAAAACGCGAAATTGAAGAAGCGAATATTTGTTTTTTACACGCACCCTTATTTCACCCGGCTTTAAAAGCAGTTGGACTTATCAGAAAAAACCTTGGCATCAGAACATTTTTCAACATGTTGGGCCCGATGGTGAATCCTGCTACTCCAGCTTATCAATTGGTGGGTGTTTATAATTTGGAAATGGCAAGAATTTATAATTATCTGTTGCAGCAAACTGATCGTTCATTCACCATTATTCACAGTTTAGACGGATATGATGAGATTTCATTGACAAGTGATACAAAAGTGATCACTAACAAGGGTGAAAAAATAATGACACCTGAACAGCTTGGTAAAAGAATGGTAGCGCAGGAAGATATTTATGGCGGTAATACAGTGGAAGAGGCTGCAAAATTATTTACAAAAATAATCAAGGGCGAAGGAAGCTTTGCACAAAATGCTGTTGTATTAGCCAATGCGGCAATGGCATTGCATTGTACTGGAAACTTTAAAACCTATGAGAATGCTTATACCGCAGCAGTAGACAGTTTGGATGGCGGTAAAGCTTATCAAACATTACAGAAATTAATCTCGTTGCAATAAGATGAATATTTTAGAAACGATAGTAGAAAATAAAAAAGTAGAAGTTAGAAATAAGAAGTTAGAACTGAGTATTTCTGATTTGGAGATGTCTGATTTATTTCTGCGAAAGACTTTATCGCTTCGAGAATTTTTATTGGATAAAAACAAAACAGGAATTATTGCAGAATACAAAAGGAAATCTCCTTCAAAAGGAGTCATCAATGATATTTCAACTGTTGAAGAAGTTACAAAAGCGTATGCTCAATCAGCATCGGGAATTTCAGTTTTAACGGATCAAAAATTCTTTGGCGGAATTGCAAATGATTTGTTGAAAGCAAGATTCAATCATATTCCGATCTTAAGAAAAGATTTTATGATTGATGAATACCAGATCATCGAAGCAAAATCCATTGGTGCAGATGTTATTTTGCTGATTGCCGCTTGTTTAACAGTTTCGGAAGTAAAACAATTTGCAGGTCTTGCCAAACGTTTAGGATTGGAAGTGTTGCTGGAAATTCACAATGAAGAAGAATTGGGTCATGTTTGCGCTGATATTGACTTTGTAGGCGTAAATAACCGCAATTTGAAAACATTTGAAGTCGATATCAATACCTCATTGTACCTGATTAACAAGATACCAACAGAAAAGTTAGCAATAACAGAAAGTGGCATCAGCAAGGTAGATACCATCGTAACTTTGAAGCAGGCCGGTTTTTCGGGTTTTTTGATTGGCGAAAATTTTATGAAAGAAACCAATCCTGCGATTGCCTTTGCCGATTTTGTTCATCAATTAAAAACAAAATTGGGATGAGAGTAAAAGTTTGCGGCATGACAGATATGGATCAGGTTCGTCAATTGGATGAAATAGGTGTGGAGTTTTGCGGATTTATTTTTTATCCGAAGAGTCCGAGATATGTTTTTAAACATGTACCTGCCACAGAAATAAAAAAAATAAAAGGACACATTAATAAAGTGGGTGTTTTTGTAAATGCGTATGCTGATGATATTTTAAAAACGGTGGATGATTGCGGATTATATTTAGTGCAATTGCATGGC
Source organism: uncultured Chitinophagaceae bacterium (assembly GCA_903904335.1). Lineage (GTDB taxonomy): Bacteria > Bacteroidota > Bacteroidia > Chitinophagales > Chitinophagaceae > CAIQDX01. The sequence goes on from CAIVCF010000123.1 coordinate 31,674, forward strand.
GATGAAACACCGAGAGAATGTGAAAAGATATCGAGCTATGTTACCACCGTAAAAGCTTTCCGTTTAAGTGAGTCAGATAATATTTTATGGAAAATAAAAGATTATCAGGATGTGGTGGATATGTTTTTATTTGATACGGAAGGAGCCGGTTATGGAGGAACTGGTAAGAAATTTAATTGGGAAGTCTTGAAAGGATTGAATATTCGCAAACCCTTTTTCTTAAGCGGGGGTATTCAGCCTGATGACACAGATAAATTAAAATTATTCGCGCAGGATGCTGTAGCTAAAGATTTGTTTGCTGTGGATGTTAACAGTAGATTCGAAATAACACATGGAATTAAAGATGTACAAAAAATAAAAAATTTTGTGACAGATTTAAAAACAGTATGAAAAGTATATGAAACGTAAATGGTTTCTTTTTATCGTAACAATTTATCTATGCTCATTCGCGATGGCACAATCGCAGATGATTACAGGAACGATTGTACCCGAAAAAAATAAATCAGTCGTTTTACTTCCGGGCAATAAAAAGGACTCACTTGCCGCACAAAAAAAACCTAACGCTGTTCCGGTTGCAAAATATCAGGATAAAGCAACTCCTGATTTACAGAATACAAATTCAGCAATCAGCAATGCAAATGAATATTCTGTGGACCCCCGGTTGATAAATCTGAAAGATCAGGATGCAAGTGGAATTTCAACGCCGCAAGATTCTATTAAAAAGAACGCATCAACATTTTCGCTTGCAGGCAAGAAAATCAATAATCCGTTGGACGTTTTGGATACCACAGTAATTGCACCATCTGCGGGACAAGATATGATCAGTAAATACAGTTTACCTCCGCAACGGACTACACTTCGCCCTCAAATGATCAGCGGAAAATTAGAAGCAAAAGAAGGAGCTGCTGTTACCATTGTTCCTGTTTCAGAAGATTCTTTATATAAACAAAATATAGGTGTTCCTGCAAACGTAATGGATAACCCATTATTTCCGCCGGAGAGGGATCTTACTAAAGATTCTCTTGCAGCAAGCTCAACAGCGGATACATCCTCAACTGCAATTCCAACGGGACCAATGAAAACTGCAATGGATGGATTAGATACAACGGGTATGGTGTACGATCCTACAACTCATATATCAGCATCAACATCACCCTTGCGGCCTTCAGAATATAAACATCAGATGATCTCAACAGGAGTGATCGCTCCGAGAAAAGGAGAATTTGTTGTAATTGAGCCGATCAGCAAAGATTCATTGGAAGCTTTAAACAAAAAGTTGACAGATACAACATCGAACGCAGTATCAACTATTCCTGATGCATCAAACTCAAATGATTCTTTCACCAATAGTTCTTTTACAGACAGTTCGAATATCATGGGATTAAAGACAAATTTTTTTGTGTATCAGAACGGAAGATTTACTATTCGGTTTGCAACAGAAAGATTTTATCTGAATATTTCACAGGCCGGAAAAGTGGTTGATTTTGAAATTTTATCCAATGGAAAGATCACCAGCAATGCAAGCAGTAAAATTGTACAGGTTGGTAATATAAAAGTGGATTATAATGCCGATGGTTCTATCGGAACAATAGCGGGTGTACGACTTGCTTATACTTATGATGGCAGAGTGAACAGGATAAGTGATATCAATATCAGTTATAATAACGCAGGCTTGGTTGAAAAAGTTGCTGATATTCCTATCATGTACAACAGTTCAAAATCAGTTGAAAAAATTTCAAACTATCGCGTTGGCTATGATGCAAAACAAATGGTGATTGGTATTGATGACAGCAATGGATTGGTTGTGTTTAAACCGAAAGTGGAATAAAAAATTAAAATTCTTATAATAGAAATGACAGTAACAGAAACATATCAAAAGCCAGATGCACAGGGTTATTACGGAAAGTTCGGTGGCGCCTATATTCCCGAAATGTTGCATCGCAATGTGGAAGAATTAAGAGAACAATATTTGAACATTATTGCTGAAACAAGTTTTCAAAAAGAGTTTCAGCTATTGTTGAAAGATTATGTGGGCAGACCAACGCCTTTATTTTTAGCTGAACGTTTAAGTGCATTGCATCAAACAAATATTTATTTGAAACGTGAAGATTTATGCCACACCGGTGCACATAAAATCAATAATACTGTTGGACAGATTTTATTGGCAAGACGTTTAGGTAAAACAAGAATCATTGCAGAAACAGGCGCCGGTCAACATGGTGTTGCTACTGCAACCGTTTGTGCCTTGAAAGGAATGGAATGCATTGTGTACATGGGTGAAAAAGATATTGAACGACAGGCCCCGAATGTAGCACGCATGAAAATGCTCGGCGCAAAAGTGATTCCTGCAAAGAGCGGAAGTAAAACTTTAAAAGATGCAACCAATGAAGCGATAAGAGATTGGATCAATAATCCAAATGATACACATTATATCATTGGCAGTGTTGTTGGTCCGCACCCATATCCAGATATGGTGGCGCGTTTTCAAAGTGTGATCAGTGATGAAACACGTTGGCAGTTAAAAGAAAAAACAGGAAGCGAATTGCCTACACATGTTGTTGCATGTGTGGGAGGTGGTAGTAATGCAGCCGGTGCATTTTATCATTTTTTAGATGAACCGACTGTTCAATTGATTGCGGTTGAAGCAGCGGGTCATGGAGTGCATAGCGGCATGAGTGCAGCAACAACTCAATTGGGTAGACCGGGTGTTTTACATGGCAGTAAAAGTTTGGTGATGCAAACAGAAGACGGTCAGGTTATAGAACCGCACAGCATTTCAGCAGGTTTGGATTATCCGGGTGTTGGCCCTTTGCATGCACATCTATTTAAAAGCGGCAGAGGAACTTATTTAAGTGCAACAGATGATGAAGCGATGCAGGCTGCATTTGAATTGTCAAAAATTGAAGGTATCATCCCGGCATTAGAAAGTGCACATGCATTGTCAGCTTTGAAGCAAATTAAATTTAAAAGAAATGATACTGTAGTTCTTTGTTTAAGCGGTCGTGGCGATAAAGATCTGGCAACGTATATGGGTGCAATGTAACCCCTATCCTCTCAAGGGAAAATGGAGAAGTTTTTATTGTTGCAAGCCGTAGAATAATAAATTAAGCTATTGTTGCGTCGCACACTTGTAGTGTACAACATAATGCAGCAAAGCGTTTCAAAAGTATCAAGCCATGCAGGAATTTACATTGCGAAAAGCAACAAATAATGATTCTGATTTTTTCTATCAAGTAAAGAAAACAGTATTAAAAAAATACATCGAAGAAATTTGGGACTGGAATGAAGATTTTCAAATTCAGTTTCACAAAGAAAATTTTCATGTTGATGAAACTCAAATTGTAATCGTTGATGAAAATAATGCAGGGACAGTTGAAGTAAAAGAAGATGCAGAAAGAATATTTATCAGCAGTTTATATATTCTGCCGCAATATCAGCACAATGGGATTGGAACGGCGATTTGTAATGATTATATCTGTAAAGCGGAAAGAGAAAAGAAACGAATTGAATTAGAAGTGTTGAAAATAAATATAGATGCACAACGCTTGTATAAAAGATTAGGCTTCACATTGACCGAAAAAGATGACACAAAATATTTTATGTTTAAAGATTTAAAGAAATGAGCAGGATCGGAAAATTGTTTCAAGAAAAAAAAGAAAGAGTTTTAAATGTGTATTGCACGGCGGGCTACCCTGAATTGAACAGCACATTAAAAGTAATGAAAGCATTAGAAGAGAATGGTGCTGATCTGATTGAATTGGGAATGCCTTACAGCGATCCTCTTGCCGATGGCGAAGTGATACAAGTTAGCAGCAGCAAGGCTTTACATAATGGCATGATGATCCACGTTTTATTTGAACAGTTGGAAAATTTTCGTAGCGAGATTAAAATTCCTGTGATCCTGATGGGATACATGAACCCCGTTTTGCAGTACGGCTTTGAAAATTTTTGCAGAGATGCAGCAGGAGTGGGTATTGATGGATTGATTCTTCCTGATCTTCCGCAATATGAATTTGAAACAGAATATGGTGCCATCATTAAGAAATATGGGCTTGATTTTATTTTTCTCATCACACCGGAAACATCTGAAGAAAGAGTTAAGAAACTAGATGAATTAAGTACAGGATTTTTGTATGCAGTCAGCTCCTCTGCAACAACAGGAGGAAATACAGACTTCGATACAGTTGAAAAATATTTGCAGCGATTGAAAAGTTATAAATTAAACAATCCAATCTTGGTTGGTTTTGGAATTAAAGACAAACAAACTTTTGAATCTGCTTGTAAATATTCTAGCGGAGCAATTATTGGCAGCGCATTCATAAAAGCATTGGAGAATAGAAATGATATTGAAACAACAACAAAAGAATTTTTAAATAAAGTGTTGAAAAAGTGAGCGGAAGACGAGACTCGAACTCGCTACCTACAGCTTGGGAAGCTGTCGCTCTACCGGGTGAGCTACTTCCGCTAATGGTTTAATAAAATTATGGAACATTAGTTAAAAATGATTTTTAAAATAGAAAATTAATTCCCCTTCAGGGGATAGGGGTATGAAAACAGTCATCATAAAATATAATGCAGGTAATATTCAAAGTGTATTATATGCTTTGGAAAGAATTGGCGTGAATGCTCTTGTTACTGCTGACCATGAAGAAATAATAACAGCTGATAAAGTAATATTTCCGGGTGTTGGTGAAGCAAACAGTGCGATGAGCAGTTTGAAAGAAAATAATCTCGACCAAATTATCAAATCGCTGAAACAGCCTGTGTTGGGCATTTGTGTTGGAATGCAGTTGTTGTGTAAATATTCCGAGGAAAATGATACGGAATGTTTAGGGGTTTTTGATGAGCCTGTTAAAAAATTTGTTTCGGATAGTTTCAAGATACCACAGATCGGTTGGAATACTTTGTATGATCTGAAGTCGCCTTTAATGAAAGGCGTTGCAGAAAATAGTTATTGCTATTTCGTGCATAGTTATTATGTTCCTATGAATGAACATGCCATTGCAACAACAGATTATGTGCAACCTTATGCTTCAGCCATTCATAAGAATAATTTTTATGGTGTACAGTTTCATGCGGAAAAAAGCGCACAGGTTGGCGAAAAGATCTTGAAAAATTTTATTGAATTAATTTAAAAGAAAATAATGATCATTATTCCTGCAATAGATATAATTGATGGAAAGTGTGTAAGACTTACGCAAGGCGATTATCATCAAAAAACAATTTATAACGAACATCCTTTGGAAGTAGCCAAACAATTTGAAGATGCAGGTTTGAACCGTTTGCATCTGGTTGATCTGGATGGAGCGAAAGCCGGGAAAGTTAAAAACTGGAAAGTGCTCGAAGACATTGCGAAGAATACTTCTTTGGTCATTGATTTTGGCGGCGGCATTAAAACAGAAAAGGATGTTGAAATTATTTTCGAATCAGGTGCATCAATGGCAACAATAGGAAGTATGGCAGTGAAAAATGAAAAGACATTTGTTCCATGGATCAAAAAATATGGAGCACATAAATTTTTAGTGGGAGCCGATGTGAAGGGCGAAAAAATTGTTGTCAGCGGCTGGTTAGAAACAACTGATATTGATATTTATGATTTCATTGGAAACTATGTAAAGAAAGGGATTCAGCAGATATTTTGTACCGATGTAAGCAAAGACGGAAAATTAGAAGGGCCATCCATCCAATTATATAAAAATATTATTGCAAAATTTCCAAAGCTTCATTTTATTGCAAGCGGCGGTGTTTCAAGTATCAGTGATCTCATGGAGTTGAAAGAGATCGGCTGTACTGCAGCTATCGTTGGCAAAGCCATTTATGAAGGAAGGATTGAGATTTCTGATTTGAAATTTTTAATTTGAGATTATGGCAACCATTACCAGATTTGAAGATTTAGAAATTTGGAAAGAAGCAAGAAGATTGGCTCTTGTTATTTATGAGTATACTTATCTTGAAACTTTTTCAAAAGATTTTAGATTTAAAGATCAAATAAGAGCAGCGAGTGGCTCAGTTATGGATAATATTGCTGAAGGGTTTGAACGATCAAGCAGGTTAGAGTTTATTAATTTCCTGAGTATTTCAAAAGGCTCGTGTGGTGAAGTTAAATCCCAATTATTTAGGGCAAAGGATTTAAAGTATATCTCAGAGGAAAAGTTTGCAGAAGCTTATTCAGGATATGATAAGTTGGCATCAAGTATTGCCGGTTTTATCAATTATTTAAATCAATCGGAGATCAAAGGTCAAAAATTTAAAGACAGAAAGTGAGTATGTAATTTCAAATTTCAAACCTCAAATTAGAAATGCTAACTAAAAGAATTATTCCCTGTTTGGATATCAAAGATGGCAGGACCGTTAAGGGCACCAACTTTGTTGATCTTCGTGATGCAGGTGATCCTGTTGAATTGGGTGCTTTTTATGCGCAACAGGGTGCAGATGAATTGGTATTCTTAGATATTACTGCAACCGTGGAGAAAAGAAAAACATTAAGTGAATTGGTAAAAAGAATTGCCCGTCAGATTAATATTCCATTTACGGTTGGTGGTGGAGTAAGTTCGATCGATGATGCATCTGTTCTTTTAAAAAATGGAGCAGATAAAGTTTCAATCAATACTGCTGCATATAAAAATCCGCAATTGATCAAAGAGTTGGCAAATGAATTCGGAAGTCAGTTTGTTGTTTTGGCAATTGATACGAAACAGGAAGCAGATGGGGAATGTTATGTTTATTTGAATGGGGGAAGAACTAAAACAGAAACTAAATGCTTCGACTGGGCTAAAAAGGCAGTTGATCTTGGTGCCGGAGAGATATTATTGACATCAATGAATCACGATGGAACCAAACAGGGATTCGCCATTGATATAACCAAGCGATTGAGCGAAAGCCTTGCTGTACCTGTAATTGCAAGCGGCGGTGGCGGCACGATGGAACATTTTGCAACAATATTTAAACAAGGCAAAGCCGATGCGGCACTGGCCGCCAGTATTTTTCATTTTAAAGAACTGGCAATTCCCGATTTGAAACGATATTTGCACGATCAGCAAATAGAAGTGAGGATCTGATGAATAGAATTGTTGCAGTACAAGTACTTCGTCGCATAAAGCTATAAAGTACAAGTGTGCGACGCAACGAAGCTTAATTGAAAGACAAGTGTTGGTAAAATAAAAAATATGAAACATAAAAAAGATAATAACTCCCCTTTAGGGGCTGGGGGTATCAACTTTAAAAAATATAGTGATGGTTTGGTTCCTGCTATTGTGCAGGATTTGGCAACCAGTAAAGTGTTGATGCTTGGTTTTATGAATGAAGAAGCTTTACATAAGACAGAAGAAACAGGAAAAGTTACTTTTTACAGCAGAAGCAAAAATCGTTTGTGGACCAAAGGAGAGGAGAGCGGTAACTTTTTAGAATTAAGAAGCATGGCAGTTGATTGCGATAATGATACTTTATTGATCAAAGTGCATCCGTTAGGACCTGTTTGTCATACAGGTGCAGATACTTGTTGGAGTGAAAAAAACCACAGCGATAATTTTTTGTTATATCTGGAAGAGATCATTGCATTGCGGAAAAAAGCTTCAGTTGATGAATCGTATGTAGCAAGATTATTTTCTAAGGGAATGAATAAAATTGCACAGAAAGTGGGGGAAGAAGCTGTTGAATTAGTGATAGAGGCGAAAGACAATAATGAAGAATTATTTTTGAATGAAGCTGCAGACCTGATGTTTCATTATTTGGTTTTACTTAACGCTAAAGGTTATAAATTGCAGGACATTATTTCTATACTTCAAAAACGCCATTCTAAATAAGCATGAAAAAATTTTTGTTAGCATTTTTGTTACCGATATCTCTATCGGCACAAACAGGATACACCATTAAAGGAAATATAAAAGGTTTGAAAGACAGCACGCTGGTTTTCTTAGTAAGTGGTGCCGACGGAAGTACTTTATCGCAAGATTATGTATTCAACGGGCAATTCAATCTGAAAGGGAAATTTGATAATGCAGATATTTATCTGTTGAATTTCATCGGCCACAAAGAAACGGTTGATATGTTTATCGGCAATGAGAATGTTGTGGTGACCGGAGAATCCTCCAAATTGAAATCAGTTACAGTAGGCGGTTCCAAGCTGCACAACGATTATGCTTATTATTTGCAGGGCTTTATTCCGCTGAAAGAAAAATTAGCATCCACCGTAAAAAAAATAAATGGGGAACCGCAGGGAAAGAAAAGAGATTCTTTGATCAGGCAATATCAGACTTTTACGAATCAGGTCATTGATCAGGTTGGAAAATTTGTAAAAGAAAAACCTGCTTCATCGGTAAGTTCATTTGTATTGTTTGTTGTGAATCCCTTGTACCCTAATGTAAACAGCCTGGAAGAAAAATACAATCAGTTACAACCTTCAGCAAAGCAGGGTATTTATGCAAGGTTAATTGAAGAAGTTATCGCCAAAGGGAAAGTGGGTATGATCGGAACACAAGCAATCGATTTTACACAAAATGATACGAGTAATCATCCGGTTTCGTTATCATCATTCAGAGGCAAATATGTGCTGGTCGATTTTTGGGCAAGTTGGTGCAGACCATGCAGAGCCGAAAACCCCAATGTTGTAGCGGCTTACAACAGTTTTAAAAATAAAGGATTTACTGTATTAGGAATATCATTGGATCAGGATAGAAGCAGTTGGTTGCAGGCAATCAATGACGATAAACTGACATGGACTCATGTCAGCGATCTTCAATACTTTAATAATGCAGTTGCTAAACTATATTTTATAGAACAAATACCTTCCAACATGCTGATCGACCCAAATGGAAAAATTATCGGGAAGAATTTAAGAGGCTCTGAATTGACTGCTAAGTTGGTTGAAGTGTTGAAGTAGTTCTAATATATGTGGTCAAAGAAAAATATTTTCATATTCTTTCACATCAAACCCAACAGCAACTATTTCGCCTTTTTCATTTTCAATAACAGGACGTTTAATGATACTGGTGGAAGTTGTCATTAAAACAATGGCAGCTTTTTCATTTACTATTTTACTTTGCTGAGTTGCATCTAATTCACGCCAGGTGCTGCTTTTCTTATTCAATATCAATTCCCATCCTTTCTGTTTGCACCAACTTTTTAATTTAGTAGCTGTAATTCCTTCTTTTTTATAATTATGGAACTGATATTTTATTTGATGTGCTTTTAACCAGTCCAATGTTTTCTTAACCGTATCACAATTGGGTATTCCATAAACAGTGTACATGATTAAACAGTTTGTAAAGTAATGATCCTTGATGCCAGCCAGCTTTCTTTGATGGGGATCATCCAGTTGCAGAGAAATGATTTTTTATCGGCAACTAAGTTGTTGAAATAAATAGTATTATGATTGATAAAATTATTTTCAATACTGTAATTCAATTGTGCCAATGGAAGTAACTGAACTTTGTCCTTCACAACAAATGCCAATGTTTGTCTGTCTAATAAATTGATAGAAAATTCTTTCTCAATTTCCTGTGCAAATCTTGCAACAGAATCAATGGCACGGCCACAGATCCTTGCATCCGTATCATCTGCCATAAAAACAATGAATTGCCCGAATAATAAATTGGCATAACCTTTTACAGGAGCGCCATGGCTTTCCCATTCAGCAACAAATTTTTCTAATTTTTCTTCCAATTGCAATGCTTCGCTCATCATTAATAAACGGCTGCTTTGATAGACCCATACTTTTGCATCAGAGCTGAAATCTTCGGGGATCAAATGTTGGTAATCAAAATTCATAACTTATATTTTTATGTGAATTATTTCTTTTCTTCTTTACTTTCAGACGAATAAAAATAGGCGCCAACTATTGACGCAAGCACTTTCCAGAACAGATTTTCAAAACCAAATATTTTATTCCAGTCAAATTCCTGTGGTTTAAAAATTCTATCGACCAAAATATCTGCGATCAATACAAATGAAATCAAAATAATAAAACTGCTTAGTATAAATTTTTTCCAATTAATTTTCGTTTTCATCTGCTTTATTACTTTTTTTAGATTTTCTATCTGTAATAATTAAACTCATCAGAACACCAAAAAAAATGCCTTTAAATAAATAGCCAAGAACAATAGTCGATGTTGTTAATTTAGGATCTTTAAAACCGCCTAAAGCCCATTCAATTGAAATGGAAACAACCGTAAAAACTATAGCAGATACAAAGAATTTAGTCCATGTAAAATTTCTGAATAAATTTTTCATACGAATAATTTTAAACCATTGATTGTTCAATCAATTCGGCAATATCTAAAACCTGTATATCGTTTTCTTTCTCTTTGCTTTTCACACCGTCACTCATCATCGTATTACAAAACGGACATGCGGCAGCTATCACCGATGCACCTGTTTCCAATGCTTCTTCTGTTCTTTCAATATTGATCCTTTTGGTGCCCGGCTCATCTTCCTTGAACATTTGTGCGCCACCTGCGCCACAACATAAACCATTACTCCTACAGCGTTTCATCTCGATCAATTCAGCATCCAGTGCTTCCAACACTTTACGTGGCGCTTCATAAATATGATTGGCACGTCCCAAATAACAACTGTCATGGTAAGAAATTTTCTTTCCTTTAAAACTACCTTCTTCTTTTAATTTTATTTTGCCTTCATCAATCAATTGTTGCAGGAATGTGGTGTGATGAATCACTTCATAATTGCCGCCTAATTCTGCATATTCATTCTTCAACGTATTAAAACAATGCGGACAGGTTGTTACGATTTTCTTAATTCCGTACCCATTTAAAATCTGAATATTGTTATACGCCATCATCTGAAATAAAAATTCATTGCCTGCTCTTCTTGCAGGATCGCCGGTACAGGCTTCTTCTTTTCCGAGGATCGCGTAATTAATGCCCACTTTATTTAAAATAGCCGCAAATGCTTTCGTTATTTTTTGTGCACGAACATCAAAACTTCCGGCACAGCCCACCCAGAATAAAATTTCAGGTGTTTCGCCATTCGCCATCAACTCGACCATTGTGTTCACTTTCATCCTGTAAATGTTTATGCGAAAGTACTTCAAAAATAATTGGAGTAAAAATTGTGTTGCCAACAGCGTTTTTTATAGCATCGCCTGTTGCGTCGCACTCTTGAGCTGCATAGCCTTGTGCAACGGAGCGCCTATAAACTTTGTTGCTGTATTAAAAAAACAAAATAACTCAAGGTTTAATTAATGCATAAATACTTTTCGCAGCTGCAGAAGATGCATGGCCACCTGCCGATAAAATATTTTTCAACGAAACATAATCTTCCTGTAATTGTTGCTGGCGCACTTTATTGTTCAGCAATTCATTTAATTCTGTCACTAAATTTTTTGTGGTAAGATCTTGCTGTATCAATTCTTTCACCACTAATTTATCCATGATCAAATTCACCAACGAAATGAATTTCACATTCACCAATCTTTTACCGATCTCATAACTCAAAGTTCCTGCTTTATAACAAACTACTTCAGGAACGGCAAACAATGCGGTTTCTAAAGTGGCAGTACCACTGGTCACCAATGCAGCTTTACTTTGCATCAATAAATTATAGGTATCGTTTCTAACAGCACTAACATTATTGTAAGCGGATAAGAAGGGTGTATAAAATTCATCTTCCTGTCCGGGTGCTTTTGCAACAACAAATTGATAGTCTGGAAAAGATTTTGCTACTTCCAGCATAATGGGAAGTTTCTTTGTTATTTCCTGTTTACGGCTTCCCGGTAATAACGCAATAGAAGGTTTAAGGTTTAAGGTTTGAGGTAAAAGGTCTTGACCTTCTTCCTTACGCCTTACAGCTTCGGCCTTCAGCCTACTTTCTTCAACTACCTCTACGAGTGGATGCCCAACATATTCCACATCCCAATTCCATTTATTTTTATAATAGTCTTTTTCGAAAGGAAGAATCACCAGCATTTTATCGATGCATTGCTTCATTTTCTTCACGCGGTTTTCTTTCCATGCCCAAACCTGCGGAGAAATATAATACACGATCTTAAAACCTTTTTGTTTGCCCCATTCGGCAATACGTAAATTAAAACCGGGATAATCGATCAACACGATCACATCAGGATTAAAAGCGAGAATATCTTCTTTACAAAATTTTATATTACTGAGAATGGTTGGTAAATTCTTGATCACTTCAACAAAACCCATAAAAGCTAATTCTCTGTAATGCTTTACTAATGTGGCTCCTGCGGCTTGCATTAAGTCGCCGCCCCAGCAACGGATATTTGCTGATGCATCCTGTTTGTATAATTCTTTGATGAGATTACTGCCATGCAGGTCGCCGCTTGCTTCACCGGAAATGATATAGTATTTCATACCCCGATCCCCTGAAGGGAAATTTTTAGTTGTGTGCAAAATACGATAAGAAATGTAAACGCTCAGATGATCAATTACTGCTGGCAAACAAATCGAAATACCCCAATCTCGTGTTTTACACGCTTCTTCTTCTTGTTTCCTTCGGGTCAAGTCCACTAATTAGTGGACTTGACCCGAAGCAGTACCGAAGCAGTACCGAAGGAGGCCTGAAAGAGAATGCTCTGTCTTACACTAAAAAAATATTTTCATAACTAAAAAATTAGTTTATAGTTTTGTTCAACTATAAAATTAGTTATAATGATTAAACCATTAACCAAAGCAGAAGAGCAGATCATGCAAACGATCTGGAAACTCGATAAAGCATATTTAAAAGATATTGTGGATGCTCAGCCTGAGCCCAAACCGCATTCCAACACAGTGGCAACTATTTTGAAGATTTTAATAGATAAAGGTTTTGTAGGCATTGAAGTGCATGGGAGAGTGCATCAGTACGAAGCAATGGTTTCTAAAGAAGAATATTCATCTTCTTCTATCCGGAATTTAGTGGAAGGTTATTTTGAAGGATCCTTTGCCGATGCCGTTTCTTTTATGCTGAAACAAAAAGACCTAAAAGTGAAAGACCTTGAATTTTTGTTACAACAGATCAAACACAAAAAATAAAGTCTATGAAAAGCTTTGCCTGGTATGATTTGCAGGTGATCATCTGCAGCGCCATCATGATGGGTTATTATTTTATTGTATTACGCAATAAAAAATTTCATCAGTACAATCGTTTTTATATGCTGGCTGTATTCTTTTTGTCCTTCATCATTCCGCTGATCAAAATTCAGTTAGATAAAATGGAAACGCAACAAGCCGTGGTGCAATTCATTTATGTGCTGGCTGATTATAATGCCGTGATGGATAAAGCCATTGCCGCCAAGGGCTTTCAGGTGAACTGGGATATGATGGCAATTGTAGGATATGCATTGGTCTCAGCCTTCTTCTTATTTTCTTTTGTGTTCGCGTTGATCCGCATTCGGAAGTTGTTACAGCAATATTCGATCAATCATTTGGGCGATGTGTATTTAATACTCACCAATGTAAAAGGAACGCCTTTCTCCTTCTTCAAATATATTTTCTGGAATGAAGAGATCGATCTGCAATCAGCAACCGGACAAAAAATTTTGCAACACGAATTAACGCATGTAAAAGAAAAGCACAGCATTGATAATGTAATTGTACAGGTGATGATGATAGTAGGATGGTTTAATCCTTTCTTTTGGCTGGCTAGAAAAGAATTGTACATGATCCATGAATTTATTGCCGATAAAAGATCGGTGGATAACGGCGATGCTGCTTCATTAGCTGAAATGTTATTGGCAGCCATTTATCCGCAACAACAATTCTTATTGACTAATTCTTTTTTCTTTTCACCTATTAAACGAAGATTACTGATGATCACCAATAATAAAAACCCGAGATTCTCTTATATGAGAAGAGTTGTTGTATTGCCATTAATGGCTGTAGTTGTTTTGTTGTTTGCATTCAGGATGAAACAGGAAAAAGCAAATGAAAATAAAAATTTATTGAATAGTTTATACGGATATGCTGATACAACACAGAACCCAAGTGGAGCAGGTGTTTCGCAAGCTGAGATGGATGAATATGAAGCTATCTTAAAAAAAGTTATCATTACCAAGACTTCAAAAGAAGGGAAGACATTTACAGGTTTTGATGGCTCCAAAAAACTGGAAATAAAACGAGTGTATGAAATAAGTTTAGCAATGAGTGCTGAACAAAGAAATATCGCTACACAAGTTCACTTTTTAAAAGTGCCACCTTCTGTAAAGAAATCACCATCGACTGAACAGTTAAAGACTTGGTTAGATTCAAAAATGTATGGTGTTTGGATCGATGAGAAAAGAATATCAAACGAAATACTGTCAAAATACAATTCAAATGATTTTAGTTTGTATGATGTTAGTAAACTTGAGAAGAATGCTATTAATTACGGAAAACATTATTATCAAATAAACTTGTATACTAACAAGTATTTTCAAACGAATATCAGAAAAGACACTGCGATTTATATTACAAAACTGCTTTCCAGATCAAATGATTCTTCTAAAGTTATTATTACCAATACAGATTCTATTTTGAAATATGATATCGGTAGTGATTGGAGTAATTTTAATACTAAATCATCAACACTAAAAGTAATTTCTACCCCACTTTTTGCAAATGGAAATGCGCCTTTAATTTTTGTAGACGGTAAAAAAATCACGCATGATGAAATGAGTAAAATAAATCCCGGTACAATTGAAAGTGTGAATGTTTTAAAAGATAAAGCCACCACTTTAAAATATGGGGATGAAGGGAAAAATGGTGTGATCTTGATTAAGCTGAAACCCGCTGCCAAACCGCTTTATGTAGTTGATGGGAAAAAGATGCCTGACATAGAGATGAGTAATATAAACCCAATGGATATTGCCAGCATGAATGTTTTAAAGGATGAAGTTGCTACTGCTAAATATGGTGATGAAGGAAAGAATGGCGTTGTAGAATTAAAAATGAAACCGTTGTATGTGCTTGATGGAAAAATAATGCCCAAGGATTTTGGTATAGCAAAATTGGATGCAGCAAGTATAGAAAGTATTAATGTCCTGAAAAATGAAGTTGGAGCGAATAAATACGGAGATGGAGGAAAATATGGAGTGATTGAAATAGCAACGAAAAGGAATAAAAAAGACACCTGTTGTTTTTTAGTGGCACCATCATTTGCTAAGAAAGATTCTACAGAACATTATGATAAAATATTCACTGTAGTTCAAATTCATGCTTCATTTCCAGGCGGTAATGAAGGTTGGCAAAAATATTTGGAAAGAAATTTGAACCGAGATATTGCAGTTAAAAATGGTGCACCTACAGGAAAGTATATTATTTTTGTTTCTTTCATTATTAATAAAGATGGAACACTTAGGAATATAACTTCTAATGATTCCGGATACGGAATGGCGGAAGAAGCAATACGAGTTATTGCGAAAGGACCTAATTGGATACCTGCAAAACAGAATGGCGAAAACGTTGCAAGTGTATATAATCAAGGAATAACTTTTGTTGTTGAGGGAAAATAGTTTTCTCGTTTTGTTTTGAAAGCTCTTGCTTTTCAGTAAGAGCTTTTTAGTTTATTGAATAGAAGAATATTAACCACAGAGTAAAAGAGTAATACGCAGAGTTTCGCAGAGAAAATACTTTGTGTTCTCTGTGAAAAAACTCAGAGTACTCTGTGGTAAAATAAAAAAGTTCAATAAAGTTTTAAAAGTACAAGAGTGCGACGCAACAGTTGCTGCCACAAGCATTACAGCCGTCCCACAAAAAAAATTAAAACACAAATTTCATAATCAATGCTGCAACAGAATAAATAATGGTTACAATAAAAATACCCTTTGCAGTTTTGTCTTTATGTGTGTTGATATAGATGGTAAATAAAATTGCATTAGCCATTAAAGAAAAAGTGACCATGGCAGTGATCAAACTTTTTGCTTCGGTAAGATAGAGAATGAATTCTTTTAAAGGGTAGGTGCTGAACTTCCAGTAATAGAATCCAAACATACCAATGAATGGGGCAAACAAGCCCAAGGCTAAACCGAGTTTTAAATTATCTTTCGTTAAGAACATCAGAATTTCCAGTTTGTTTCGATTTGTTTTTTCAAGGTATAATTGGTAAGATCAAACTGTACAGGCACCAAGCTAATATAATTATTTTTTAAAGCCCAAACATCGGTATCTTTTCCGGCATCATAATTTACAAATTCGCCTGTAAGCCAATAATATTTTCTTCCGGTTGGATCTTTACGTTCTAAAAATGCTTCTTCATATTTTGCATAAGCCTGTTTGCAAACTTTAATGCCTTTGATCAATGTTTCATCCACCGCAGGAATATTTACATTGAACAATAAATGTTTTATTTTTTTCTGCGATAAAACTTTCTGTACTATTTTTTTCACATAGACTTTCGATGCAGAAAAATCTGCTTCCATGCTGAAATCGAGTAAGCTGAAACCTATGCTGGGTATGTTTTCTATGGCAGCTTCCATGGCAGCACTCATCGTTCCGCTATAAATAACATTGATAGAATGATTGGCACCGTGATTGATACCGCTCAAACAAATATCCGGTTTGCGATGAAGTATCTTATCCACTGCAATTTTTACACAATCAACCGGTGTACCACTGCAACTGTATGCTTCCACCCCGTCCATATAATGCACTTTATGCATGCGCAAAGGATGACCGATCGTTATCGCATGTCCCATGCCGCTTTGCGGTTTATCGGGAGCTACCACAACCACACGTCCAAGATCTTTTACTGCTTCCACCAATGCTTTAATGCCCGGTGCATTGATACTGTCATCATTCGTAATTAAAATAACAGGCAGTGCTGCTTTTTTTGTTTTTGCCATAAGTGCAAGATACGATGTTGTAAGAATTGTTTGTAAACTGTTGAGACGTAATTGATCTTATTGATTTGGACAAAAGCAGACATATTTCTGCTATTTCAGCTGCAGTTGCATAACATAAATATCATCTCCAAAATACGGTTGCTAAACCTTACTTTTGCGGCTTAATTCAAAATAAGGAACAGTCAATGATCAGTGCAAGAAATATTACCCTTGCGTACGGCAAGCGGGTATTGTTTGATGAAGTGAATATCAATTTCATTAAAGGCAATTGTTATGGCGTGATCGGCGCCAATGGTGCAGGTAAATCTACATTCTTAAAAATATTGAGCGGTGAGATCGAACCAAATAAAGGAACTGTTGAAATTACGCCCGGTGAACGTATGGCGGTGCTGAAACAGAATCAATTTGAATTTGATGAATGTACGGTTTTGAATACGGTGTTGATGGGTCACAAAAAAATGTGGGATGTGATGCATGAACGCGAAGCCATTTATGCCAAAGAAGATTTTACCGAAGAAGACGGAATGAAAGCAGGTCATCTCGAAGCAGAGTTTGGCGAAATGGGCGGTTATGAAGCAGAGAGCAATGCAGGTACTTTATTAAGCAGTTTGGGTGTGAAGGAAAGCATGCAGCAAAGTTTGATGAAAGAGATACCGAGCAATTTTAAAGTGCGTGTATTATTAGCACAGGCATTGTTTGGTAATCCTGATATTTTATTATTGGATGAGCCTACCAATGGGTTGGATATTGAAACGATCGGTTGGTTAGAAAACTTTTTAGCCGATTATGAAAATATAGTGTTGGTGGTTAGTCACGATCGTCACTTCTTGGATACTATTTGTACGCATGTGGCTGATGTTGACAGAGCAAAGATCAAAGCATTTACAGGTAACTATACTTTTTGGTACGAATCATCTCAGTTGATGAGTCGCCAGATAAATGATAAGAATAAAAAGACCGAAGAAAAGAGAGCAGCTTTATTGGATTTCATCGCTCGTTTCTCTGCCAATGCATCAAAAAGCAAACAGGCAACATCGCGTAAGAAAGCATTGGAAAAATTAACCATTGAGGATATTGAACCGAGTAACAGAAAATATCCGGGTATTATTTTTCAACCCTTGCGAGAAGTGGGCAATCAGATCTTGAATGTTGAAAAGCTGACCAAGAGTATTGATGGCAGAAAATTATTTGATAAAGTTTCTTTCAGCATTAATAAAGGAGAGAAGATCGCATTCTTAAGTCGCGATCCTTTGGCAGTTACCAATTTCTTTGAGATCATCAACGGTCAAATGCAGGCTGACAGCGGAAAGTACGAATGGGGCACTACCATTACAAAAGCTTATTTGCCTGTTGAGAATAATGATTTTTTTACAGAAGGATTGAGTTTGATGGATTGGTTAAGGCAATTTGTTCCCGCACACGTTACCGATGCTGATGAACCATTCATCCGCGGATTTTTAGGAAAGATGTTGTTCAGTGGCGATGATATCATGAAGAAGACAAACGTATTGAGTGGTGGTGAAAAAGTGCGCTGCATGATCAGCCGGATGATGTTGCAAAATCCAAATCTGGTTATTTTAGATCAACCTACCAATCACTTGGATCTCGAAAGTATTCAGAGTTTTAATGAAGGTTGTCAGACTTTTCCGGGTATTGTGTTGTTGACATCACATGATCATACTTTCATGCAAACAGTTGCCAATCGTGTAATTGAATTAACACCTAAAGGCATCATAGACAGATTAACCACATTCGATGAATATATGGAAGATGAACGCATTCATGTATTGAGAGAAGAAATGTATTCTTAACGTGATGTCATGCTGAGGATCTCGGAGCATGATTTTAAAACACAATTCTTACTTCACCCTTCGAGTGTCTCAGGGTGACATCGGTTATAAGAATCAGATTTATTTAATCATATCACCCTTCATCAACTTATTTGTCAGCATCCAGTTGATGGCAGTATCGAACCATTCATCTTTTGTGGTAGAATTGTGCAAACCAAAACCATGACCGCCTTTTTCATAAATATGCATTTCACTCAGCACTTTATTTTTTTGTAAGGCTTCAAAAAACAAAATACTGTTTTCCACTTTCACTGTTTTATCATCGGCTGCATGAATCAAGAATGCGGGTGGGGTTTGTGGTGTTACCTGCAATTCATTCGAGTATAATTTTATTTTTTCAGCATTGGCATTCTTGCCAATTAAATTTTCACGGGATCCCATGTGGGCAAGGCTGTCGGCAAAACTGATCACCGGATACACGAGTATCATAAAGTCGGGGCGAAGATTGATATTTTTTGGATTATCGATCACGATCATATTATAATGTGTTCCCAAAGTGGAAGCCAAATGACCGCCTGCAGAAAATCCCATGATGCCGATCTTATCAGGATTGATATTCCATTCTTTTGCTTTTTCACGCACTAATTGAATGGCTCTTTCTGCATCTTGCAATGGAACAATTTCTTTGTTATTAACAATGCTGTCTGCAGGTAACCTGTATTTCAATACAAATGCGGCAACGCCTTTTTCATTGAATGTTTTTGCTACTGCACTTCCTTCATGTTCCATTGCCAAACCCGCATAACCACCGCCGGGACAAATGATCACAGCTGTTAAGAATGAATCTTTTTTTTCAGGTAAATAAACAGTCAGAGTTGGTATTGTTACGCCTGCAATTCTTCCGTTGCCTTTATTTATTTCGGATTTCGTTACAAGTTTATTATTGGGTATAATATTATCATACAATGGAATGATAGTTTGCGCATTGCTCATAAGAGAGAAGCTTATCAAAAATAAAATAAGGGATAACTTTTTCATATCGCAAAAATGAAGATTGAAAGTACAGAATATTTTATTGACAGGCAGTAATACTGTTCTCAGCAATTGTTGCGTTGTTCCAAAGGAACCCCTTTGGGGCACACTTGTGCTTTATAGCTTTCTGCGACTGATACGTTTATAGAATAATATTATTCCGCTTTTTTAGGAACATAAATATGAATCGATTGTCCAACCAATTTCCATTCATTATTAATTTTTTCCAAAATTCTTATTTCGTAAGAATACGTTTTCTTACCATCTTTTGAAGTGGATTCTTCATCATGGCTTACCCATGCGTTATTTCCATGAATGCTTACTTTATAATTACTGATCACTGCAAATCCGCCATTGCCCGTGGATGCTGAAGGTTTGATCATATTTTCGGGTGGAACATCAAACGTTTCTCCATTTGTTGTTGAAACCAAAATCCTGCTGTACGGCTGTATATGCCAGCATGCTGCATGCACTGCAACATCGCCTGATCTCCAGGTAGCAGCTTCTTTTTCCAATAATTTTTTTATGGCGGCAGCGTCATCATTTTGTTGGCGAAAACTGAACAGCAATAAACTTGCTGAGAGAATAAAAAATAATTTCTTTTTCATATGATTATATTTTGAAGGTTTTTAAACTAACGGGATTAAAGTTAATGCCATGTTCTTATAATTTTACTGCAATCTTTATTTTTTAGATTGCTGCCAAGAGAAGCAATTGTTAACAAACAAAAAATAATTCCTACAATTTGTAAGCTTATTTTCGCAAACAAATAGAATATTTGATGCAGCCTTCGGTAGCCATAGTTATTCTCAATTTTAATGGAAGAAATTATCTTGAAAGATTTCTTCCGTCAGTGATTGCATCAACCTATGCCAATAAAAAAATTGTATTGGCTGATAATGCATCGATTGATGACTCAGTAGAATTTGTACGCACTAATTTTCCTACTGTTGAAATTATATTAAATACACAAAATGAAGGTTTTGCCGGCGGTTATAATTGGGCATTGAAGCATGTGGAAGCAGATTATTATGTGCTGCTGAACAGCGATGTGGAAGTAACAGCGGATTGGATAGAACCGATCATTGAATTGATGGAATCTGATGATAAGATCGCAGCTTGCCAGCCTAAATTATTATCTTATCATCAACCTCAATTATTTGAATATGCAGGTGCAAGCGGAGGATGGATTGACAGTTTAGGATATCCATTTTCACGCGGAAGGATATTTGATGTATTGGAAAAAGAAGAACATCAATACGATTCAACCGAAGAAGTCTTTTGGGCAACCGGCGCTGCCATGTTTGTTCGCAGTAAATTGTTTCATACATTAAATGGTTTTGACGGAAGTTTTTTTGCGCATCAAGAAGAAATAGATCTCTGTTGGCGTATGCAGTTGGCAGGATATAAGATATTCGTTTGTCCAAAGAGTGTAGTTTATCATGTAGGTGCAGGAACATTGCCAAGAGGCGGACGAAAAGTATTTCTCAACTTCAGGAATAATTTGATGATGATGACTAAAAACCTTCCTTTAACAGAAAAATGCTGGAAACTGCCATTCCGTTTTTTATTGGATGCGATTTCTGCATGGAAAGGTTTAGTAACAGGTGATGTGCATTTTTTTAAAGCCATTGTAAAAGCGCATTGGGCTGTAGTAAGTTGGTGGTTTTTCGGTAAAAAAGAATATCCAGCTTCAAAAAGACCAATGATTTCATTGCGTGGAGTGTATAATGGCACCATCGTATGGCAGCATTTTATCAGGCATAAGCAATTCTTCCGGCAAATTGTTGAAAAGAAGCACGTATAATTTCATTTGCTCCCTTATTTTTGCAAAGAACTCAAATTTCAATATGTCACAAGAAGCAATAGAAAACGAAAAGGACTTTACCAAAAACTGGGTAAATTCATCACGATTCTTATTTTATTTACAGGTATTTGTAGTGATTGCTTTTATTTTCGGCGGCTGCTATAACTTGTATCAACATCGTTATATGGGCAAACCCGATGTAAAAGTGCCTGATAATACCTTGTACACACCCAAATACAAGTAGCCTTTCAGGATAAAAAAATTTTGTAGTGAACTTTAGATGGCTAAATTTGCACTCCCAATTAAAGTTCTTATAAAATAAAATGCGGAAGTAGCTCATTTGGTAGAGCACGACCTTGCCAAGGTCGGGGTGGCCGGTTCGAGCCCGGTCTTCCGCTCCAGAATTTTCCATCTTTAATGATGGAATTTTTTTTGGATGCCCTGGTGGTGGAACTGGTAGACACGCAGGACTTAAAATCCTGTGGTCAGCAACGGCCGTGCGGGTTCAAGTCCCGCCTGGGGCACTGATAATCAATCACTTAAAGAGATCGCAATTGCGGTCTCTTTTTGTTTTAACCAAATTTGCAAACAATTTGCAAGCACTTTGTTTAATGGCATTTGTTACCCTATTTTTCTTTGCAAAAATTTCAGGAAAGTAAAAGAACTTGTATAATCAAATTTACAATTTCCTTTTCAGAAATGCTTGCCTTTATGGAAGGAATTTGCTTACAATTATAATTAAGAGAATCTATGATAAAATAAATAAGGAGTCTCATAGAATGGGTCGTTTTGTTGTGTGACTTTCTTATAATATGTTGAAAACGTTTTTCGTATTGCAAAAGTGAGGGAAGTAGAAGTACTAACTTTCAACCTTTCACAAATGCAAATAAAAAGGACTAACGTTCAATTAAACACGCCAGCCCCCATAATGCAAACGGATGTTAGCGGTTCATTGTTCTAATTAATGCTATATTATTTTTGAAGTTTAGTTAAATATGCTTCTAAGTGATTTAATGTTCCTGTAAATCCTTGCGACATATTTTCAATCATAGAATAATATGTAACTTCTTGTTCGGCTGTTGCGTTAATTGGGTGTCCTTAGGAACTCTTTTCAATATTTCTTCTTGCGCAGATTTGCTGATCAATACCAATTCAGAATCTTCTAATGCATCAATATTATATGATGCTGGTTCTCCTGTCATGAAACTATACAGATCCGAAATGACCCAGCCCTCTAAAGCAAATTGAAATATATGTTCTGTTCCTTTTTCATCAACTGTATATTCTCTTAGCGCTCCTTTCGCAACAAATGCTATTGTTTTACAAACATCTCCTTCTTGAAGAAGATATTGTTTTTTACGAAGTTTTTTTGGCGTCAGGTATTCTTTAATAATTTCTTGTTCCTCTGTTGAAAAAGTGATCCTTTCATTGAGTTTTTTGAAGAACAAGTCGTACATATTAATAATGTAAATCGTCAGCATAAAGTGGACAAAATATAGTCTAAATTAGTAGAGTGTTTCCATCATTAATCATTAAACCAAAAATGACATGGAACAGAAGCCAAAACAATCTACAGAGAACTTC
>CAIVCF010000124.1 GCA_903904335.1 uncultured Chitinophagaceae bacterium
ACAGCGAAAAAAGTAGTTCCTGCAAAAAAAGCGGCAAAACCGGCCCCTAAAAAAGCAGCAAAACCCACAGCGAAAAAAGTAGTTCCTGCAAAAAAAGCGGCAAAACCGGCCCCTAAAAAAGCAGCAAAACCCACAGCGAAAAAAGTAGTTCCTGCAAAAAAAGCGGCAAAACCGGCCCCTAAAAAAGCAGCACCTGTTAAGCATGTACCTGCAGCTAAACCAGTATCTAAACCCAAAGTGGAAGTAAAATTAAAATCTGCTCCACCGGCTAAACCCATAAAAAAACAACCGGAACCATTGAAAGAAGTGAAAGTACCTAAGACCAGTGTTAAAACAAGTGTTGCCTATAAACCGCAGTACACCCCATTAGAAAAGAGAACTGATAATCAAAGATCAAACGAGCCCATTGTAAGATACAGTGATACTGAGTTGAGTGAATTCAGGGATCTGATCAATAAGAAAATGGAATCTGCTAAAAAAGAGTTGGCTTATTTACAAGGTTTGATCACCCGTAAAGATGAAATGGGTGGCGATGAAAGTGATAACCGCTATATTACCATGGAAGACGGCGGAATGAGCATGGAACGCGAACAATTAAGTCAGATGGCAAGTCGCCAGATACAATATATCGATCACCTCGAAAAAGCCATCATGCGTATTGAAAACAAAACTTATGGTATTTGCCGTGTTACCGGAAAACTGATCGACAAAGCCCGTTTACGCGCCGTACCACATGCCACTTTAAGTTTAGAAGCTAAGTTGGGTTTGGTAAAACCATCAGCTGTTAACAACGAATAATTTTTTTGATGATTTTTTATAAAGAGTTGATGTAATCACATCGGCTCTTTTTTTGTTTTAATCATTGCATGCAATGGAACAGAAAAAGAATAAACTCCTGTTATTATTAGTTATTATGTTACAATCCTTTGGTTCATTTGCCCAAAACAATGAACTCGGAAGTTGGGATATCGTAAATCTTTTTGTGAAGCCTACCGATAAATATTTTTTGTACGGAGAAGTGCAAACCCGTTCTCAAAAACTAACCACTGATTTTTACTATCATGAATTCAAGGGCGGTGCAGGTTTGAATTTTGCGCATAAACATTCTGCTTTTATCGGTATGGGAGATTATACAACCTATGATTTTCCGGGAAATTACAAATCACCGGCAACAACAAAAGAGTTCAGGATCTGGGAGCAGTTGATCTTGAATAATAATATCGGCAGACTAAAGATCGAACACCGCTATCGGATAGAACAGCGATGGGTGAATGGTGATTTCCAAAACAGGTTTCGGTATCGCATCAATCCCATCATACCGATCAATCACCCCACATTTACTTACAACACTTTATTTGCTACTGCTTTTGATGAAGTGTTTTTCACTAATCTGGCACCCTATTTTTTGAGGAACAGATTTTTTGCAGGTATGGGTTATGAGTTCACCCCTTTATTTACTTTGCAAATAGGATTTATCCGTCAGTTCGATTATAATACAACAACCAATGGCAGCGGAAAGAACTTTATTCAAACCACATTATTGTTTACTGTTGACAAGAGTAAGAAAAACAAAGTGGAAAAATTGCCGAGTGTAATGGATTAATTGATTATTTCAGTTCCTGCATATCCACCAATCTTTTATACATGCCGTCTTTTTCCATCAATGTATCATGATTGCCCCGTTCAATGATCTCTCCGTGCTGTAAAACAATGATCTCATCTGCATAACGAATAGTGGATAAACGATGCGCAATCACAATGCTGGTGCGGTTCTGCATCATGTTATTGATCGCATCCTGCACCAATCGTTCACTTTCTGTATCGAGTGATGATGTTGCTTCATCCAGAATCAATATCGGCGGATTTTTTAATACTGCTCTGGCAATGGTTAAACGTTGCCTTTCGCCACCGCTTAATTTACTTCCTCTGTCGCCGATGTTCGTATCATACCCGTTTTCTTTCAGCGAAATATAATTATCGGCATTCGCAATTTTTGCGGCATCCCGAATCTGTTCCGCACTTGCATGCGACATGCCCAAAGAAATATTATTTGCAATGGTATCATTGAATAAAATGGGTTCTTGTGTTACAATACCCATCAATGTACGAACGCTGTGCAATGAATAATCTTTGATATTGATCCCATCGATCAATAATTCACCGCTGCTCACATCATGAAAACGCGGAATCAGATCGGCCAATGTACTTTTCCCGGCACCGCTGCTGCCAACCAATGCGATTGTTTTTCCTTTTTCAATACTGAGGTTGATATTTTTCAGGATCACTTTATCATCATATAAAAAACTAACATTTTTAAATTCGATGGAATGATTGAATGAACTGATCTGTTTTCCATTTTCATTCTCTTCCACTTTAACAGGAGCTTGTAATATTTCTTCAATTCTGGTGATAGCTGCAGAACCTTTCTGCATGTTATAAAAAGAAGTGGATAAGGATTTTGCAGGATTAATGATTTGACTGAATAAAATAATATACATGGTAAACCCTGCTGCATCTAACCCAACCGAACTTGCTAAAACCAATTTACCGCCAAACCACAAAACCCCTATCAGCACTAATACTCCCAGGAATTCACTTAATGGTGAAGCAAGGTCTCTCCGCAATTGCATCTTTCTTCTGACCTGAAATAATTCGTTGTTTGTTTTGATGAATTTGTTTCTTAACAAATGTTCGGCGTTAAAAGCTTTGATGACCCTTAATCCCGTTAATGTTTCTTCTAAAGTGGATAATAATTCTCCCAGATAAACAGCAGAAATATTCGATTGCTTTTTTAAACTGCGACTGATCCTTCCAATTACAAATGCAGTTAATGGTAAAAAAATAAACAAGAATAAAGATAAAATAGGGCTGATAAAAATTAACGCGATCAAAATAACAATCACGTTTATCGGATCTTTGATCAATCCTTCCAACGTACCTACCACCGATGTTTCAATCTCGGCAATATCATTGGTCATTCTGCTCATCACATCGCCTTTGCGTTGATCGGTAAAATAACCAATAGGCAATTGCAATAATTTATTATAAAGCTCAGCTCTCAATTTTGTGACCACACTCATCTTGATGGGAGCCAGCACATAAAAAGAGAGATAGAAGAAAAAGTTTTTCAGAAAAACAGAGATCAGTATCAATAAACAAATAACCCCTAATGCAAGCACAGGACCATCCTTACCATGTGCTTGTATAAATAAACCTAATTCGTAGTTAATATATTTTAAAACATCAAAAATGCTGTTGGGTTTTACCAAAACCATTTTTTCTTTCGCAAAAATGATGGTCAGAAAAACAGGTAATCCCGAAAAAGAGATCAGCGAAAATGCTATCGACAATACAGAAAACACAAAGTATAAAACAATGCCGGAGCTATGAGAGCCTAAGTATTTAAAAAGCCTTGCGTATTTTTTCATTTTTCTAAATTAAGCGGTAACTGTAACAAAATCTGTGTTGCTACCGGTAATCATGCTAAATTTACAGCCACCAAAGGTAAAGGTTATGGAAGAAGGAAAACGTCAAAAACAAGTTGCAGCCGTATTACAGGAAGAATTGAATGATATTTTCAGGAGATTGGGGTTGAATATGATACACAATGGCATGGTGTCTATTTCTTCTGTGAAAGTTACGCCCGACTTATTGGAAGCAAGAATCTATCTCAGTTTGTTCCAGATCGAACAACCGGAACTTGCCATGAAACAAATTGAAGAGAAAGCCTGGGAAATCAAAAAACACCTCTCCGAAAAAGTGAAACATCAGTTGAGGCGAATCCCTGTACTTCAATTCTATCTTGATGATACGTTGGACCATGTATTTAAAATGGAAGAATTATTTAAACAGATAAACACACAAGCCCCTAAAAGCGAATAAAAATTATTCGAGCTTCTAACTTGAAAATTTAAACTTCTTACACTTTGAACTTTCTGTTTGCATGGCGATATTTTAAATCAAAGAAATCCACCAATGCCATTAATATCATTGCGTGGATCAGTGTTGTAGCCATTGCAGTGGGCACAACAGCATTGATCATTGTGTTAAGTGTTTTCAACGGTTTTGAAGGATTGGTGAGAGGATTGTACACTGATTTTTATGCCGATATCCGCATCGCTCCTGCAAAAGGGAAAGTGTTGCAATTATCACAAGAACAAATTGATCAGATCAAAAAAACAAAAGGTGTTGCACAACTGAGTTTAGTGGCTGAAGAAAAAGCAGTGCTGGTAAACGGCGATTATCAAAGCATTGTTTTTATAAAAGGTGTGGATGATAATTTTACTTCCACCAATAATATCAAGCCTCATATCGTTAACGGAACATTTGATGTTGGCACTACGGATAAGCCGAAAATAGTTGTGGGTGCAGGTATCGAAAATGCCACCGGTATTGATGTTGAGAAGTCTTTATTCCCTGTTACTTTATATCTGCCTAACAGAAAAGCAACCAATTTTAATTCGCTTGAAGCGATGAATTCTTATAACGTTTTTCCATCGGGGACATTTTTAGTGCAGCAGGATTTTGATAATAAATATGTATTCAGCAATCTTTCTTTTTTAAAATACATGCTCGATTTGAAAGCGGATGAATATTCTTCGGTTGAATTAAAAGTGAATGTAAATGACCCTAACCCTGTGAAAGATGATCTCCAAAAATTATTGGGAGATAAATTTTTAGTGCAAACACGCTACGAGCAGAATCAAAGTTTGTTTACGGTGATGCAGGTTGAAAAATGGGTGATCTATGTTATTCTCTCTTTGATTTTGATCATTGCTGCTTTTAACATGATCGGCGCACTGACCATGCTGGTTCTTGAAAAACAAAAAGACATTGCTGTATTAAAAGCGATGGGTGCAGACAATCATTTAATTCAAAAAATATTTTTAAGCGAAGGCTTTGTTTTGGCAGGCATCGGTGGATCGGCGGGGATCATTTTGGCAACAGTCATCTGTTTTATTCAAATAAAATTCAAATTAATAAAATTAGGCGGGGGAACATTTATCATTGATTACTATCCCGTAAAAATGGTGGCGACGGATTTTCTTTTAGTAGTTGCAACTGTTTTAATTATTGCCTTATTAGCGGCCTGGATTCCCTCCCGAAAAGCAAGCCTGCAGCAATTTTCATTGAAGTCGTAGAAATGAGAAAAGTTATGAGCTGCGAGCTTACAGCTAATCAATCAATAATCCCCTAAAGTTTCAGGTAATTGTTCCAGTGCTTTTGCTAATTGTGCATCATTAGGAGCTATACCATGCCACTCGTGACTTCCTTCCATAAAATCAACTCCCTTACCCATAATTGTTTTCATTATAATACAAATGGGTTTGCCATTACCGGTTAAAGATTTCGCTTTATCCAAACCTGCCACAATATCATCCATATCATTACCATCCATTTCAATTACTGTCCAGTTAAATGCTTCAAATTTTTTTATAAGGCTGAATGTATTCATCACATGATTTGTAGAACCATCTATCTGCTGACCGTTATAATCGATGGTTGCAATTAAATTATCCGCTTTATGATGTGCAGCAAACATGATAGCCTCCCAATTCTGACCTTCATCCAACTCGCCATCTCCGCACAAAGCAAAAACAAGGTTTTTATCTCCATTTAATTTTTTACTCAATGCGGCGCCAATTGCAACACTCAATCCCTGCCCTAAAGAACCGCTTGCCACTCTTACACCGGGAAGGTGTTCGTGTGTAGTAGGATGCCCTTGTAAACGGGTATTTATTTTACGAAAACTTGCTAATTCTTTAACATCAAAATATCCGGCTCTTGCCAATGTTGAATAAAACAAAGGAGAAATATGGCCATTAGAAAGGAAAAAAAGATCTTCTCCTTTACCATCCATTTCAAATGGCAGTTTATGGATCAAAGTTTTGAAATAAAGTGCGGTTAAAAAGTCGGCACAGCCTAATGAACCGCCGGGATGGCCGCTTTGTACAGCGTGTACCATTCTTACAATATCCCTTCTGATCTGAGACGCAATTTTTTTAAGTTGGGTTGTATCAGCCATAATATTTTTTCTTTTTGAGGCAGCGAAGTTAAGTGGAAATGGTTCTTAAATAAAAATGGGCTTTAGAATTATGTTTTTGCTAATCGTATTTTAATGCAAGAATTGAGAAAAAATTACTAATTTGCCCATCCCCTATTCCTCTGTACAAAAAACTAACAAGTTTCTTAACAAAATTTAAGATTAATTCATCTTGTATGGAGAATATCATTATTAGTGCAATCATTTCGTTTATCCTGACGTTTTATGCTATCCCGATAATAATCTTGGTAGCTAACAGCAAGAAATTATTCGATCATCCGGATGCAAGAAAGATTCACCTTACACCGATCCCTTCTTTGGGCGGATTTGGCATATTTGCAGGTTTTTTAGTAGCGCTGTTGTTGATGGCTGATACCAATTCTGTTTCTCAGGGTTTTCAATATTATATTGCTGCCTTTCTCATTACTTTTTTTGTAGGCATGAAAGACGATGTCTTGGTGATCTCTCCCATGAAAAAATTTATCGGGCAATTGGTAGTAGCAGTAATATTGATGTTTAAAGCCAATTTATTGATCGTTACGATGCATGGCTTTATGGGAGTAGGGATCATTCATCCAACATTCAGTTACTTTTTAACAGGGCTTACCATTCTTGTGGTGATGAATGCATTTAATCTGATTGATGGAATAGATGCGCTTGCGGCTACTATCGGCATTATCACTGCATCTGTATTCAGTATATTTTTCTTTTTAAATAATGATATGTTTTTCGCTCTGATGGGATTTACGTTTGCTGCGAGTTTATTGGCATTCCTGATCTACAATTTTTCTCCTGCAAGAATATTCATGGGTGATACCGGATCGATGCTACTCGGGTTGGTAAATGCTATTTTAGTGATACGATTTATTGAAACTGCAGAATCTTCCAATATCTTACCTGTTTTAGGATCACCGGCAATGGGATTCGGAATTTTAGCATTGCCATTATTAGATACATTACGGGTATTTGGCATCAGGATATTGCATGGCCGTTCACCTTTTTCGCCGGACAGAAATCACCTGCATCATCTTCTTCTCGACAAAGGTTTATCACATACTGAAGTAACTGTTGTTCTTGCAGTATCAACAGTTGTAATGATCGTAATGACTTATTTTGCTTTACCCATCGGAACAACAAACGTCATTCTTGCATAGATCGTTTTATTCTTTTCAGGCATTACCATTCTTACACAATCAAGAACCAAAATGAAAGGAATGAAGGTTATAAAAAATAAAGATCTCGACGAAAATGAATTGAGCAGAAAAGTGAGGAATATCTTCTCTTATACTGAAAATTCTGCCAAAACAGGAGAAAAAGATTAAATATAATTTTTTACTTTTTAAAGCCCCTTTTATCAGGGGCTTTTGTATTTGTACAAATCTTACAATCATTTATTAGTTTTGCTGCACTATAAATAAACAGAATTATGTCAGAAGATGTAGAATTGATCTTAGATGATGTAGAAAGTTCGATGAAAAAAGCGATCAGTCATCTCGAAGCGGAATTGACCAAGATAAGGGCCGGTAAGGCAAACCCCTCTATGCTTGACGGAGTAACTGTTGATTATTACGGTGCCCCAACACCAATTAATCAGGTTGCCAATGTTTCTATTTTAGATGCACGTACCGTCAGTATCCAGCCATGGGAAAAAAACATGTTGCAGGCCATCGAAAAAGCAATCCTGCAAGCCAATATCGGCATTACGCCTCAAAGCGACGGAGTTCAGATTCGTTTATTTCTTCCGCCTTTAACTGAAGAAAGAAGAAAAGAATTATTTAAAAAAGCAAGTGCCGAAGGTGAGCATTGCAAAGTTGCGGTAAGAAATTTAAGAAGAGATGGGATTGAAGAAATTAAAAAATTACAGAAAGACGGATTAAGTGAAGATATTGCAAAGGATGCCGAAAAAAATGTACAGGAAATAACTGATAAATTTATTCTGCTGGTTGATAAACATCTTGCTGCAAAAGAAAAAGAAATGATGAGTATATAAAATATCATTCATTTGAAATGGATCCCTTCTCTTTTGATCTGAATCTGGAGAAGGGATTTTTATTTGAATTAGCGAGATACACTCCTAAGAGGATCACACTCAAACTGAGCACTTGCCAAATTGTAATTTGTTCATTGAGCAATAAGCCCCAAAATACAGCCACGAAAGGGATGCCGTAGGTTACAGTGGATGAAAATACAGCCCCCGCTCTTTTGATCAGCATATAAAAAAGAATCGAAGCCACTGCAGTGCCCATGATACCTAACACCGCACTTGCTGTTGTAGATATTAAATATTCCTTATGCACTAAGGGTAAAGAAAAATAACCCGTAAAAAATAAAATAAGCAAACAGGGAAAAATTAAAAAAACAAAAGCCAGTGTAGCAATATTAATAGAACCGATTCCCTTCATGTGTTTTCCGACCATGTTCACATTCAGTCCGTATAAAATAGTGGCCACAAAAATAAAAGATGAATAGGATACATTCTTAAAATCTATATGTCCGTTACCGGTGAATAATAATATCAATCCAACAAATCCAATGAGGATGCCGATAATTTTTTTTCTTTCTGCCTTCAATTCGAAGAATGCGATTCCAACGAGAATAGTAAAAAAAGGCGTCAATGCATTGAGGATACCTGCCAATGAACTGTCGATCTTTGTTTCAGCCAGGCAAAATAAAAATGCAGGAATAAAACTCCCGATGATTCCTGACAAAGCCACTAATCCTAACTTATTTTTTGGCACTTCTTTCAGGGCACGGTAAGTAAAAGGAATCAAAACAGCCCCGGCGCTTAAGATGCGTAAAGCGGCAACCTGAAACGGAGACAGTACCTGCATCCCTTCTTTCATCAGCACAAAAGAACTTCCCCAAATAAAGGAAAGCAAGATGAATAATGTCCAGTTGATTATTTTTTCTCTCAATTCAGTATTTTCCGGCAAATGTCAAGTTTTTCAATCATTCTGAAGAATAAATCTATAAACGTTCATCCCGATCTTGAAATAGTATTGTCAAAAATTTTTCATTCAAAAAAAAACTTTTACTTTGACAATCTAACTAAAACTAACAATTATGGGAATGCTCAAAGAATTTAAAGAATTTGCCATGAAAGGCAATGTAGTTGACCTTGCCATTGGTGTTATCATCGGCGCTGCTTTCGGAAAAATTGTGAGTTCGCTGATTGAAGATGTGATCACTCCATTATTATTGAAACCCGCATTGCAGGCCGCTCACCTTACGGAATTAAAAGACCTTACACTTTTCGGAATAGTGAAATACGGTAACTTCTTATCGGCCGTTATTAATTTTGTCATTGTCGCATTCGTATTGTTCTTAATTATTCAGGCAATGAATACTGCCAAATTAAAAAAAGCGGAAGCACCGCCGCCACCAACACCAACAGAAACATTATTAACTGAAATAAGAGATGCACTAAAAAAATAATTACTGTCTTCATTTGTGTCTATCCCGCTGTAACAAGCGGGATTTTCATTTGGTGGATAACTATCTTTCTGTGAGCAGGCATTTGTAAGACTGAATTGTTTTTATTTGCAGTTAAAGTATTTGCAGCGTGAACACTACCAATTATCAGATCAAGCTTGATCAGTTTGAGGGGCCCTTCGACTTGTTACTTTTTTTTATTGAAAGAGATGAACTGGATATTTATAATATCCCCATCACCAAGATCATTAAAGATTTTTTGGATTATATCCATACACTTGAAAAGCTGAATATCGAATTAAGCAGCGAATTCATTTTATTCATCTCCACATTGATGCGCATCAAAGCGAGATTGTTGTTGCCGCGCAAAGAAATTGATGCGGATGGAAATGAGATCGATCCAAGGCAGGAATTGATCGAAAAAATTCTTGAATACAAAAGATTCAAAGAAGCTGCTGTACAGATGGCAGAGATGGAAGCGGTTCGAATGCTGATGGTGAAACGTGGTAATCTTCAAAAGGAAATTGCAGAGATCGGTGAAGAAGCAGGCGAAGGAACAGAGATACAAACCATCACTATGTTCAAATTGATGAAAGCTTTTGAAAAAGTGA
Organism: uncultured Chitinophagaceae bacterium; assembly: GCA_903904335.1. Lineage (GTDB taxonomy): Bacteria > Bacteroidota > Bacteroidia > Chitinophagales > Chitinophagaceae > CAIQDX01. Next base: position 10,087 of record CAIVCF010000124.1, read on the forward strand.
TGTTGCGTGTGCAGGCAAGACAAAACAAACCCGTACATACGGTTGTAAGATATAATTATACCATGGAAGGAAGCCGTGATTACATGACCGGTTTTGTGCAAAGAGAAAAACATGTTTCATTCGAAAAAGTATTTGACGTTTGCGAGGGAAAAATACACGCCATTTTTTTATTTCTCTCTTTATTAGAACTTGTACAACAAAAATTCATGAAACTGATGATAGGAGAAGGAAGGAATAATTTTATCATTGAATGGAATGAGAACCGCGAAGAAGATCTGAAAGATGCAGGTATTGAAGTGGAAAGAGCAACGGAAGAAGTTTTTATTGATCCCGAATTGAATTAACACAGAATTTCTGCATAAAAAAACGCATGAAGATCTTCATGCGTTTTTTTTATTGAACTATAATCATTTTTATCCTGCTATTACAGAACTTATTTTCACTTTATCTTTCAACAAAACCCTTACTGTATCTGCAATTGCTTTGGCATCATATTCACATTCTCTGTATAATTCTTTCAATGTGCCATGTTCCACAATCCTGTCCGGTATGCCCAGCATTTTCACTTCAGCAGAATAATTATTCTTTGACATGAATTCCAAAACAGCACTACCAAATCCGCCAACAACGGTTCCATCTTCAACCGTAACAATTTTATTGTATTTGCTGAAAACCTCATGCAGCATTTCTTCATCGATCGGTTTTACAAAACGCATATCGTAATGTGCAGGATTAATGCCTTCTGTTCTTAATTCACGAATAGCGGCTGTTGCAAAATTTCCGGGATGACCGAAAGAAAGTATCGCAACATCATCACCATCTTTTAATTTTCTTCCTTTGCCAATTTGTATTTCTTCCATCTTCGTTTTCCATTCAGGCATCACACCTTCACCACGGGGATAACGGATCACAAAAGGATTTTTTACAGAAGGCAATTGCGCTGTAAACATCAGGTTCCTTAACTCCGATTCATTCATCGGCGCACTGATGATCATATTGGGAATGCAACGGAAATAAGCAATATCATAACAGCCATGATGTGTTGGGCCATCATCACCTACCACACCTGCTCTATCCAAACAAAATACTACAGGTAATTTTTGAATGGCCACATCATGCACCACTTGGTCGAATGCGCGTTGCATGAATGATGAATAAATATTGCAGAATACTTTTAATCCCTGTGTTGCCAAGCCTGCACTTAATGTAACGGCGTGTTGTTCGCAAATGCCCACATCAAACGCACGATGCGGCATTTTTTCCATCATGAATTTTAGGGAAGACCCACTCGGCATTGCGGGTGTTACGCCCATTATCTTATCATTCTGTTCTGCCAATTCGATCATTGTATGTCCAAATACATCCTGATATTTAGGCGGCTGCGGCGTATCAAATTTTTTCTTATAAATCTCTCCTGTTACTTTATCGAAAAGCCCCGGTGCATGCCATTTGGTTTGATCTTTTTCAGCCAATGAATAGCCCTTTCCTTTTACTGTAACAATGTGTAATAATTTGGGTCCGGGAATATTTTTAAGGTCCTGTAGAGTATCAACGAGCTTGGTGATATTGTGACCGTCGATCGGTCCGAAATAACGGATCTTTAATGATTCAAATAAATTACTGCTCTTGCTGATCATTCCTTTCAAACTCAATTCCATCTTGCTTGCCATCTCTCTGCTGAAATTCTTTCCGGCAGGTAATTTACCCAGCACATTCCATATTTCATCACGAACTTTATTGTACGTATGGGAAGTGGAAATATCGGTGAGATACTCTTTTAATGCGCCCACATTGGGATCAATGCTCATGCAGTTATCATTCAAAATGATCAACACGTCACTATCAGCAACACCTGCATGATTCAAGGCTTCAAATGCCATGCCTGCTGTCATACTTCCATCACCGATCACGGCTACGCTTTTTCTGTTCTCCCCTTTATATTTTGCTGCCATTGCCATGCCCAATGCTGCAGAAATGGAAGTGGATGAATGACCCACACCAAAAGTATCATACTCACTTTCACTTCTTTTAGGAAAGCCGCTTAATCCTTTATATTTTCTGTTAGTGATAAAATTATCTCTGCGGCCTGTAAGGATTTTATGCCCGTAAGCCTGATGACCTACATCCCAAACCAATTGATCATAAGGAGTGTTATATATGTAATGCAATGCAACCGATAATTCTACTACGCCGAGGCTTGCAGCAAAATGACCTCCATGAACACTCACTACATCAATAATGTATTGACGCAATTCATCACATACCTGATGCAATTGTGTGCGGCTTATTTTTTTAAGGTCGTCGGGGGAATTGATACTTTTTAAAAGAGGTCCCGGAACAATCTCCATGTTGCTGAATTTTGTAATTGTAAAAGTAAGGTTTTTACCAAGATGGCATATAAACTGGTAAACAGCAGAAAAAAGAGAAGGTTCACCTATTTTGAAGATAATTCTGCCAGACAGCAGGCATATTTACCTTTAATCAAAAATGGCCTCGCATTGAGCTCAGGTATGTTTTACATTTGTTGATCATGAGAAGAAAAATTTCATCTTATTGGTTGTGCCAGATGGCAGGATGGGGAGCATACATGTTGGTATGGACCTTTTTCTATTTTGCCATACGCACCAAGCCCCAGCCTCACTTTCTTGAAATATTGATCACTGATACTTTCATTGGCTTCATGATCACGCATATCATGCGATTATTCATCAGGGGATTTGGCTTATTGCATCTCAGTTTGCAAAAACAGATCACTTCCATTATACTAATGAGTTTTGTTTTTGCATTCCTTAATTCCACAGGGGTGATTGTTGTTCAAACCCTTTTCGACTGGGATCCAGACCAAACTAAAAAATTCAGCTTTCTGAACATGGTGATGCTACAGAGTTTTGGGGCATCACTCTTTCTTCTAATATGGAACCTTATTTACTTCACGTATCATTATATCCAAAAAAGCAGGCAGCAGCAATTAGATAAAATACGTTTGGAAAGTTTGGTGAAGGAATTGGAATTAAAGACCATTAAAGCACATATCAACCCACATTTTATTTTTAATGCATTGAACAGTATCCGTGCATTGGTGGATGAAAATCCAGAAAGGGCCAGAACTGCCATCACAGAATTGAGTAATATTTTACGCAGCAGTATGCAGGCAGAAAAATTGGAAATGGCTCCCCTGGAAAGAGAACTGAATATCGTGAAAGATTATTTGGCACTCGAATACATACGCTTTGAAGACCGCTTGAAAATTGAATATGATATCGATGAAGATACTTTGGATCAGCCTGTTCCTCCCATGATGTTGCAAACATTGGTAGAGAATGCCATTAAACATGGCCTTAATAAACAGGTAAGCGGTGGCGTGATAAAAATAATTTCTGATTTCAAGGATGATCATCATGAGCTCATTGTTCAAAATACCGGCAGGCTGAATGATAATATTAATACTGAAGGTTTCGGCATCACCAGCGCACAAAACAGATTAAACCTTTTATTCGGAAAAGAAGCTAAATTTGAGTTAAGCGATGTGAATGGAAGTATGGTTGAGGCAAAAATCACGATGCCGGTAAAAAGAATTTAAAACCAATTTTAAAAGAAGTAAACCATTTTATTATGGCGGCAATCAAAGCCATCATCATTGACGATGAACGTTTGGCAAGAAATGAATTAAAAAAATTATTGCAGAATCATTCAGAGATTGAAGTGATCGAAGAAGCTGCAAATGTTGATGAAGGATTGGAAAAAATAGAGCAATTCAATCCCGAATTAATATTCCTTGATATTCAGATGCCCGGCAAAACAGGATTTGATCTGTTGGCAGAAGCTGAGAAAACACCCAAAGTTATTTTCACAACCGCTTATGATGAATACGCCATTAAAGCATTTGAAGTAAATGCGCTTGACTACTTGCTCAAACCAATCGAGCCCAAAAGATTAGCTGATGCCATTATTAAACTACAAGATGAATTGTTTAAAGAAAGAGCCGGCATGGGCGGTATTTTAAATCGTGGACCGCTGACAGAGAACGATCAGGTATTTGTGAAAGATGGTGAAAGATGCTGGTTTGTGAAGTTGGGCGAGATCAGACTATTTGAAAGTGTGGGCAATTATGCAAAAGTATATTTCAGCACACACAAACCTTTAATATTAAAATCGTTGAATGCATTGGAAGAAAGATTGGATGACAGAATGTTTTTCCGTGCCAACAGAAAACATATTATCAATCTCCGCTGGATAGAAAAAATTGAACCTTATTTTAACGGCGGCTTGTTGGTTGACTTGAAAGGTGGTGAAAAAATTGAAGTGAGCCGCAGACAAACCGTAAAGTTTAAAGAAATGATGAGCCTATAAAAAACTACCCGACCCCTCTGAAAAGAGGGGCTTTTTTTATTTCTAAAAAGTCATTCATGAAAAAAATAATCCTTATAGCTGCAATATTGTTTACTGCGAATATGTATGCGCAGGATATCAACACGATCATCAATGCAAAAGAAGTAGAACGCATTGAAAAAATTTTATCATCCGATGAAATGCAGGGCAGGCGAGTGTTTACACCGGGCATAGAAAAAGCAGCCACTTTTCTTACAGAAGAATTTGCGAATGCCGGATTGCAAAAATTAAACAACGGCAATTCTTATCTGCAGACTTTTACCATGATCAAACCAAAATTTATCAGCGCATCAGCAACTTTTAATCAGCAACCGATCGATACAAGATCTGTGATCGTTGTTACAAGCAAAGCCGATCTAAGCATTAATGAAACTTCAGGACATGAGAAAGTTTTTATCAAAGCAGGAGCAAATCTTTTTAGTGAGGCCATGAAATTTGCAGGTGCACAAAAAAATTATCTTGTAATTGTTGACACATCTTTTACAAAGAATTTTTCAAGACTTACTTTTTTGAAAAGAACCATATTCAAATCGGATTACTCTGTTGTATTTATTTTATCAACCGTTGATCCTGCAACTTATTCTATTGAAGCAAAACATGAGATCACTGAATCGAGTTTGTCAAATGTTGTTGGAGTGATCCCAGGAAAAAGTTTGAAAGATGAATATGTTATTTTCTCCGGCCACTATGATCATCTGGGAATCGGCAAGCCTGTTAATAATGATTCTATTTTTAATGGTGCGAATGATGATGCTGCCGGAACAACTGCCGTTATTACTTTGGCAAAATATTTTAAAGCACTGCACAACAATGAAAGAACTTTAATCTTCGTTGCATTCACTGCAGAAGAAGTTGGCGGTTATGGTTCGCAATATTTTTCAAAACAATTTGATCCTGAGAAAGTAAAAGCCATGTTCAATATTGAAATGATCGGCACAGAAAGCAAGTGGGGCAAAGGTTCTGCCTATATCACCGGTTTTGAAAAAACGAATATGGGAAACATTCTTCAACAAAATTTACAAGGTTCTTCTTTTCAGTTTTATGCCGATCCGTATACTGATCAGCATTTATTTTACCGTTCTGATAATGCAACATTAGCCAGACAAGGTGTGCCTGCACATACCATCTCCACTTCTAAGATGGACAATGAACCCAACTATCATAAAGTAAGTGATGAGATCGGTACATTAGACATGAATAATATGGCAGAGATCATCAAAGCCATTGCCATCAGTTCAAGAAGTATCATCAGCGGAAAGGATACACCAACAAGAGTAGATACTAAAACTTTGGATTAAATAGTTACCGGTACACTATGCACTGCATCGCTTATTTCTTTAATGAGCGATGCATCTTTTTCGATGGCATTACCAACAACAATAATATCAGCACCGGCTTTGCAATTAAGGTATGCTTTTTCGGGATGGGTAATGCCGCCGCCGAGAATCAAAGGCACTTCAATATTTTGCGCAACTTTTTCGATCATCAATTCTGTGATGGGACGTTTTGCTCCGCTGCCTGCATCCATATAAATCAATTTCATTCCCAGCATCTCTCCTGCCATGGCTGTACACATGGCAATATCTGTTTTATCGGCAGGGATGGGTGCTGCATTAGAAATATAAGAAACTGTTGTGGGTGCACCGCCATCAATCACCATATAACCGGTTGGAATAATTTCTAATCCGCTTTTTTTCACTAAAGGCGCACTGACAACATGTTGCCCGATGAGTAATTCAGGATTACGACCTGAAATTAAAGAGAGATATAATAATGCATCGGCATAACGGCTTATTTGTGAAGGTGAGCCCGGAAATAAAACAACAGGAATGTTACAAGATGTTTTTATTTGACGGATACAATCATCGAGATGATTCGAGATCACCAAACTTCCGCCTACAAAAAAATAATCCACTTTTGCATCAGTTGCCAATCCTACCAATTGCTCAATAGCAGCATTGTCAACCTTATCAGGGTCGATCAATACGGCGAATGATTTTTTCCCTGCTTTTTTTTGATCCAATAATTGACTGTACAATTTATGCTTCATGCAAATATTTGTGGATGGCTATTGCAAAAGTGCAAAAAACTTTTTTGATTATCCTTTTTTAATTTTGAAGACTCGCCTGAATAAAGATAAAACAGTTTTTTGTTTTACAGCTTTGTGCATTTTTTTAAATAGACTTGAACATTTTTTAACCGAAAGAAGCATTTTTTAGCTGCCATCTCATTATACTCAAATTAGTCCATTTATTGGTATTAATTTTTGGAAAATCTTTTCTACACATGTGGACATTGCAGCAAAATCAATGGCAGTTTGGAGTAGGAAGAAATGCACATATATTTTCCACAGCTTGTTGATATTTACAACCTTGAATTTTAGTTATCAAAAGATATTTTCGTCAACCGCTTAACATTAACCGGGGCAGACATTTACTATACCATTATAAATTCGTTGTTCACATGGCTAATCCAAAAACTAACAAAGGCTTGCAATTCAAGCGCCGCTTTACCAAAGAAGGTGTGAATCCTGTTGATCTATTCGATTACGATTACCGCACCAGTATCATTAAAAACCCTACCGGCGAAGTGGTATTTGAAATGAACAATGTGGAAGTTCCAAAACAGTGGAGTCAGATCGCAACAGATATCCTTGCCCAAAAATATTTTCGCAAAGCAGGTGTTCCGCAGGCTGACGGAAGTTTGGGAAGAGAAACTTCTGTTAAGCAGGTAGCACATCGCATGGCCAATTGCTGGAGAGTTTGGGGTGAGCGTTACAATTATTTTGCTTCCGCAAAAGATGCAGAAATATTTTATGATGAATTAGTGTATAGTATTTTAAATCAATCATGCGTTCCTAATTCACCACAATGGTTCAATACCGGTTTGCATGAAAGTTATGGTATCACCGGAAAACCACAAGGACATTATTATGTTGATCCTGTTGACAGTGTTTTGAAAAAATCTCAAAATGCTTATGAACGCCCTCAGCCTCATGCATGTTTTATCTTAAGTGTTACTGATGACTTAGTGAATGATGGCGGTATCATGGATCTATGGGTTCGTGAAGCAAGAATATTCAAATACGGTTCCGGTGTTGGAACCAACTTCTCGCA
>CAIVCF010000125.1 GCA_903904335.1 uncultured Chitinophagaceae bacterium
ACAGCCAATGATGAATTATATATCATGGAGATCAATCCAAGATTCCCTGCATGGATCTATTTATCGGCAGGTGCCGGGCAAAATCAGCCTGCGACATTGGTTAAGATGGCATTAGGTGAAATGGTTGAACCATTTACAAGTTATGCAGTAGGCAAATTATTTATTCGGTATAGTTGGGATCATATTGTTGATGTTTCAAATTTTCAACAATTCAGCGCATTTGGAAGTTTATAACCATTAAAAACAATTACAAAGTCATGGAAAAATTAAAATACGAAAGACCGCTTATTAAAAAGATGAATGCGGGCATGATGAACAAATTTGGCTCGCAAAGTGAATCAACGCCGGTAACGCATATTGATGGTGTATCTGTAAAATCCATTATTGAAAAATATGGAAGTCCTGTTTTTGTGCTCAGCGAACAAAAGATCCGGCAAAATTATAAGTCCGCGGTTCGGGCCTTCAATACCCGTTATCCGAAAGTGCAGTTTGCATGGAGTTATAAAACACATTACAATAATGCCGTGTGTAATATTTTTCATCAGGAAGGAAGCTGGGCCGAGGTAGTAAGTGGGTTCGAATATAAAAAAGCCTTAGGCAATGGTGTTCCGGGCAGTAATATCATTTTTAACGGGCCGGATAAGCATGCTGATGAAATTAAGTTAGCAATAGAGAATGATTCTTTGATTCATATCGATCATTTTGAAGAATTGTATTTGTTGATCGATATCTGTTCCCAATTAGATAAGAAAGCTCGTGTTGCCATTCGCGTAAACATGGATACCGGAATTTATCCAATGTGGGATAGATTTGGGTTTAATTATGAGAACGGGCAGGCATGGCAGGCGTTAAATAAAATTGTGGAATCCGGCAAATTACAGTTAGTAGGATTGCATGCTCACATTGGCACATACATGTTGAGTACAGCTGCTTATGGGGTAGCTGCATCAAAGCTTTGTGATCTTGCGATGAATTGCAAAAATGAACTAAAAACTCCGGTAAAATATATAGATCTTGGAGGCGGTTTCCCAAGCGCCAATACTTTAAAAGGAGCTATAGGATTGGTTCCTACTCCTACGGTTGATGAATTTGCCGAAGTAATCACTTCAACCATTTTAAATTATGGCTTTAAGGTGGATGAATTGCCTTTATTGATCTTAGAAAGCGGGAGGGTAATGATTGATGATGCAGGATATTTGTTAGGAACTGTTTTGGCAAATAAACGATTAAGCGATGGCCGTAAAGCAACGATCATGGATTTTGGTGTAAATATCATGTTCACTTCTTTCTGGTACGATCATAAAATAAGCCCTGCACAGGAAGTAAGTCAATTTACTGAAGAAACGGTCATGTATGGTCCCTTATGTATGAATATTGATATTGTAAGAGAAACAGTTAGTCTGCCACTATTAAATCGCGGAGATCATGTGGTGGTGCATAAGGTTGGCGCATACAATATGACACAATGGATGCAATTCATTGCCATGCGCCCCAATATTGTCTTGATCGATACAAACGATCAAACACATGTTATTCGCAAAGCAGAAACGTTGGATTATTTGCAAGAACTCGAAGTAATGCCGCAACATTTACAGAGAAATAATTAAGTATATCAAAACGACCCAAAAATATATATTGCCATTCACAGCCGCATTGCTGAATAGTTATTCCGTATTATTCTTTTCGAATAATCAACTGTTCGCTATGCTGTTGATGATCGTATCCTTCTTTAATCCATATGCAGGGATCACAGGATTGATAGCAACATTGTTGGCCATTGCATTATCACATTTCACCGGGTTGAACAAACGATCAATACAAAACGGAACCTACAGCTACAATGCATTGATCATTGGTATTGGCATGGGTTCGATATATAATTTTAGTTCGGCATTCTGGTTGCTGTTGTTGATCATCGTTATTTTATCGGTTATATTGTCTGTTGTTCTGCAAAATAAATTAGGCAGATATGGTTTGCCTTTTCTCACCATTCCGTTTGTGATTTGTTTATGGACCATCTTATTGGTAACAAAAGATTTTGAAGCCATTCATTTTACTTTCAGAAATATTTATTGGTTGAACGATGTGTATGCAGTAGGCGATCAAAAGCTGGTAAACTTTATTATGTTCATGGAAAAATTGGATATTCCTCCTCTGGTTTCTACTTTTTTCAGAGCATTGAGTTCATTGTATTTTCAAAATAATATCTTAGCCGGATTACTCATTGCTATTGGTATATTAATTCATAGCCGGATCATTTTCTCTTTAATAATTGTCGGCTTTTTGTCGGCATACTGTTTTAATAATATTGTAATGGCTCACCCTGAGGGAATGAATTATTATCTGATTGGTGGAAACTTCATTTTAACAAGCGTTGCAGTAGGTGGTTTTTTTGTAGTGCCTTCTTTTCATTCCTATTTATGGGCAATCATCAGTGTTCCCATTACATTTCTGATCGTGATGGCATTAGGAATTATTTTGGGCCAATGGCATTTACCGGTCTTTTCAATGCCTTTCTGTATCACAGTTCTTTCTTTATTGTATTTTTTTGCACTCAAAGCGCAGAAAGGAAGAGTGGTGTTAACGCCCCTGCAATTTTTTTCGCCTGAAAAGAATTTATACAATTATTTAAACAACAAAGAGCGTTTGTTGAATGTGAATACAATTCGATTGCAATTGCCTTTTATTGGTAAGTGGATGGTGTCGCAGGGATATGAGGGAAGCATAACACACAAAGGCGAATGGAGCAAAGCCCTTGATTTTATTATTGTGGATCAGGAATTGAAAACATATGATCAATTTGCTGCTGTGCCTGAAAATTTTTATTGCTTTGGAAAACCTGTTCTGGCAGCTGCTGATGGGTTTGTAGAAAAGATTGAGGATTATATTGACGATAATGCGATCGGCACAATTAATCAGAAACAAAACTGGGGCAATAGTATCGTGCTCAAGCACGCCGAAGGTTTGTACACTAAAATGAGTCATTTAAAAAAAGGATCATTCAAAGTTCAAATTGGTGATTTTGTAAAACAGGGTGATATCGTTGCAGCTTGTGGTAATTCGGGACGTTCACCTGAACCTCATCTGCATTTTCAAGTACAGTCAACGCCCGCCATTGGAAGTAAAACCTTATCTTATCCATTAGCACATTATGCTGTTAGCATGAATGGAAAAATAGCATTTAAAGAGTTTTCAGTGCCTAAAGAAACGGAGATCGTTTGTAATACTGCAGCTGACCCTTCATTGAAAGCTGCCTTTGAATTTTTACCCGGCTTCAATCTTTCTGTAAAAGCAGATGGAATGGAAGATGGTAAATGGGAAGTGTTTACCGATGCATACAATCAACCATATATTTATTGCCATCAATCAAAGTCAGTAGCTTATTTTAAGCGCAATGAAAATGTTTTTTATTTTATTTCATTTCAGGGGGATAAAAAAAGTTTGCTTTATTATTTTTATCTGGCTTGTTATAAAGTGTATTTGTCTTCAGAACCTTCTGTGATCGTTGCCGATAAATTCCCTTTGCAGTTAACAAAAAATACTGCTATAAAATGGTTGCAGGATATTGTTTCGCCATTTATCATTTTTGGACAATTGTATTACGAATCGTTCCATAAAATAAGATCAAATGATTTTTTAAATCCATCGATCACGGTCGAGAGCAAACAGATATTGCAATTCTTATCCATCAAAAGAACGATCAATCAATTTGATATTGAAATAAGCAATAGCAGGATCTCGTCATTTAGTTTTCAAAAAAACCACCAACAAATAAAAGCAGTATGCGTTCCAAAAACTTATTAGCCATTGTTATTTGCTGTTTGTTTTTTTATAACAGCTATTCACAGTCGAACGAATCAGTAGCCGATGTAGAAATTCATTCACTTGATTTGTACAATACAGCTCAATGGAAGGCATTAATGCTCTATGGTAAAGAAAAAATTTCTTCAGGAATTGATTTTCCGCTATTGAGGATGCGCACAGGCTATGCGGCTTTTATGTCAGGAAATTTTAGTGAAAGTCTTACTCAATACAGTAAGGTTTTTGAGACGGATAAGGATAATAAATTGGCATTGTACTATGTATATCTCAGCAATCTGTATTTGAATAATGAAACGATGGCAAGATATTATGCTGCACAATTACCTGCAGAAATGAAAGTAAGTGAGAAGATCACAAATACAAAGTTGTCAGGAATGCAAACCGAATACAGCCTTCGTATGCCTGATGATACGGCCAGAAGAAATGCCCAGTATGCAAGGGTTGGTATTAATCTTAATCTGGGCTATCGTTTTCAGTTGCAACAAAGTATCGCTTATTATACATTGATGTCAAATACTGCGGGCATAGCCAATAAGCCCGCCTATCAACGATTACAGCAACCGGAATATTATGGAAAGCTGATCTATGCTGCAAACGATAAATTAGCTTTGATCGGTGCCTATCATTATATCAGTGATCATTTTCCGGATACAACATTAAAAACAAATATTTTTTTAGGTGGGATCAAGTATTCCATGCCTTATTTCAGTATTCAAGCAAATGCTGCATTTGGAAATTTTGCAGTTAATTATACACAGTATGATGCTGTCTTGACATTTTATCCATTGGGCAATTTGAATCTATACAGCATCAGCAGGATCAGTTTTGGCAGTCAAACGAATTTTACCCAGGTATTGGGAGCAAAGCTTTTTAAAGGGGTATGGGCCGAAGGCAATTTAACAACTGGTAAAGCAAGTTATCTTTTTGATAATGATGCACTATATGTAAAAAATGATCCTGATCCTAATTTATTCAGATGCGGTGGCAGTATCTATACCGTTCTTTCAAAAAAATTACTACTTTCTATCAATTACACTTTCGAGCAGAAGCAAAAACAATTCAATATACCTGTAACCAATTATTTTCAAAATTCAATCAATGGAGGTTTAACATGGAAATTTTAAAAAGATCAATCGCGGTATTCATCACCATTATTTTGCTGTTGTCATCAGCAAGTGCACAAAATGCAGATGAGATACAAAAAGCTTTTAAGTCAAGCTATGTGAATGAATATAAAGCAAATTATTCAAACGCTTTAGCAGATTTGCAGAAAGTATATAAGGCCGACAGTTATGAGATCAATCTCCGGATGGGCTGGTTGCAATATTCAGCAAAGCAATACAGCAGTTCAATGGATTATTATCAGAAGGCCATTGACTTAAAAAAGTATAGTGTAGAAGCCAGACTTGGATTCATCAAACCGGCAAATGAAGCCAAGCAATATGATAAAGCATATGAAAAGTATGAAGAGATCTTAAAGATCGATCCCTATAACAGTATTGCCAATTATTGGGTGGGTGTGTATTATTATGGCGCAAGGAAATACGATATAGCAGCAAAATATTTTGAGTTAGTGGTGAATATGTATCCTTTTGATTATGATGCCAACCATATGTTAGGCTGGACTTATCTCAATCTTGGGAAAACAACGGATGCAAAAATGCTGTTCATAAAAGCATTATTCAATAAGCCTGGTGATATTTCTGCAACCGATGGATTGAATAAGTGTAAATAGAGCATGCATCTCAAAATGCCGTTGTTTAAAATACTGTCAGACTAGCAAAGATCTTGCAACTTGATTGTGCCTTGTAAGAGAGATTAGATAATTTAAAAAGCATTTAATGAAAAATATCATTTCACTTATGGCATTTCTTTTTGCTGTTACTTTTTTAGCAGCACAAGCAAATAACGCTATTGCCACAAGCAGTATTAAAATAGAAATGCTTTTCCCGGAAGGAAAATCTAAAGCACTCATTCTGAGCTTTGATGATGGAACAGTTTCTGACAGAAGACTTGTAAAATTGATGAATGACTATGGTCTCAAAGGCACTTTTCATTTAAATTCTAATAAGCTTGGCACAAAAGGATATCTCAGAAAAGAGGAGATCAAAAGCCTTTTTAAAGATCATGAAGTTTCTGTTCATTCTGCTAATCATCCTGCTCTAACTGCTTTATCAAAAATTGATATCATTTATGAAGTGGTAGAAGATAGAAAAGAGTTGGAGCGTCTTACCGGGAACCTTGTCAGAGGGATGGCATACCCTTTTGGCAATAATAATGATCTTGTAATTGATGCTATAAAGGGATTGGGTATTGAATATGCAAGAACCGTAAAAGACAGCTATAATTTTATGATACCTGAAGATTTTCTTAGATGGGATCCAAGTATTCATCAATTTGGAAAAGCTTATTTTATCGCTAATGATTCGATAAATGACAAAAAGGAAATGGC
>CAIVCF010000126.1 GCA_903904335.1 uncultured Chitinophagaceae bacterium
ATGCCTGGATGGATGCATTTAAAGGAATTATCATCCGATACGAAAAACTGACAAGAAACTGGTGGAGTATGCTCTGGTTGTGTATTACATCTATTTTTATCAGAAAATTAAAAGTTTAAACAAGTTCACTTAGATTTATAATAGAAAAGTATCCATAATATAACAGCTGTCAAAAGTTTCCATAAACTTTCTGTATAAAAACTATATCCAAAAGTGATTAAAATAATCCCTGTATAGATAGGATGACGAACAAATTTATATAAACCAGATTGTAATAGCTTACTGTTTTTTTTTGGAGTTGGGAATGGCGTAAGGAATTTGTTTAGTTGTAATAAAGCAATTAGTACTATTAAAATGCCAGATATAAAAAGCATTTTCCCTGAATATCGAATTGCTGGCAAGAAGGATATTGGAAATATTGTGACAGGAATAATATATAAAACAAAAAGTAGTGACTGGATTGTTACATAAATTTTGTCTGCTTTTTTGATCATTCAGGTTGTATTACTTTCAATTGAAAATAGTCTTTTCCGGATAACCTAAAATGGAGAGTTTTTCAGTCAATTCTTTTTTATTCAATTTTTTACCATAAATCCTTACCAAACCTGTTTCTTTATTTACAGAAACGGCATCAACGTTGTCAAAAGTAGTAATAGCATTTTTAATACTTTCAACACATCCATCACATTTTATATTTTTGAGTTTAAGTTCTAATTTTTCCATTTTCTTTATTTATAGATTCAATAATCTGTTTTAACTGTTTGGCAGACACCATTCTACAGAAAAATCTACTAATACGGGCTTATCTGATTGAATGATCTCTGAAAATGTTGCTGCCATTTCAATAATTTATTTTTCATGGTGGTATTTAAAGGCCTTTAACTTTTTAAAATTCTTATTTATAAAAAGACAATTGTTTTAATAATCTTATTTAAACAGCAACTTCTTCAAAAATGCTATTAATATTCTAAAGCGCTTTTTACAATAAGAATATATATAGAGAGAGTAATTAATGCTTTTTTCATGTTTTTTAGTTCCAGAATTGAAATATGCACGAAATTATTTTATAGAATCAAATTAGATAGTGACTCTTATCACGTAAAAATATTTTTGAAATGATAAAGTTTAAATAAAACATTATTAATCAAGGTACTTCTTGGAAAAAAGTTATAGCCTCGTTTTTGTTTGTTTATTCTTAAAACAAAAAAAAACTGGTCTTTTTTCTTATTTTTCTAAAGCCTCTTCAACGACCCTTTTGTGAAAGAATGCTAATGTAAATGTGATAATTTTAGCTATATGATATTTGGTTGCTTTTGTTTTTTGATTATTTTACCAACGCATATATAACGAACGTCCCGAATTTCTATTCTTATGTGTTCATTTTCTGGTTAACAGGAAAGTATGTTAGCCCCATCAGGTTTGAATGGGGCTTTTATATAAGCTATCTACTTTAAAAACTACCCATTGTTTAAGAATTCCTCTGCATTCTACCTAAATACCATAATTCGCTCAAAAGTGCTTCTAAAACTAAATAAACCAAAGATATAATGAGAGTTAATATACCAATTGTGATTGATGTTACATTTTTATCTTCCTATCAAATTTATATTTGCTTCTTTAATTAAATGGATAATGAAAGACATTTGGAACGAACGTTATAATAGCGAAAATTATGTTTATGGCAAAAACCCTAATGTTTTTTTTGCCGAACAATTAAATAAACTTAATCAGGGTACCCTTATTCTCCCTTGTGAGGGTGAAGGCAGGAACGCAGTGTTTGCAGCAATGAAAGGATGGAATGTTATTGCATTCGATCAAAGTGAAACAGGGAAAAAGAAAGCTTTGACATTAGCTCATCAAAACAACACAGTTATTGATTATATAATTTCTGATGCGGAAGTTTTTAATGTTGCAAAAAAAACTGCAGATGCAGTTGCTTTTATCTACGCTCATTTTCCCGCAGCCATTCGTAAAGCCATTCATCAAAAAGCAATTGACTGGCTTAAACCGGGCGGCTTGATGATTATGGAAGCCTTTAATCCGCATCAATTAATGAACAGTTCAGGCGGACCTAAAGAAATATCCATGCTGTATACAGAAGAAATGCTTAAGGAAGATTTTAAAGCGATGAAGATCGAGTTATTACAAACCCTTCAAATCGAATTAAAAGAAGGTAATTTACATGAGGGTATTGCAGAAGTAATTAGATTCATTGGCCGAAAAAATTAGCTACTCGCTTTATTCATCAAATCCCCATTATTTAATAATTTAAAAAATCTGCATGAAAAAATTGTGTTCAGGATTATTAATGATCATCTTATCAGGCTCATTGCTTGCCTGTAATTCTAACTCAATCGATAACCCAAATGAATCGGCAAATGAATCAGAAGTTGATATTACAAACAAATCAGTTGATGATTTTGAGAAAGCAATATCGAAAGAAGGGAGTCAGGTATTAGATGTACGATCAATGGAGGAATACCAATCCGGTCATATCAAAAACGCTTTGTTAGCAGACTGGGCCGACAGAGACGAGTTTATGTACAGAATACAATCCTTAGATAAATTAAAACCGGTTTATGCCTATTGTTTCAGCGGAGCAAGGAGCAGCAGGGCCGCTGCATGGTTAAAAGAAAAGGGATTTGTTGCTTATAATCTGGATGGAGGCATTGCTGCATGGAAAAGAGAGAACAAACCATTAGTAGGTACTACTCAAGTGAAACAAGTTTCTAGGCAGGAATATGAAACACTCATTCCAAAAGATAAAATCGTGTTGGTGGATATCAGTGCATCCTGGTGCCCGCCCTGTAAAAAAATGGAACCGATCGTTGATTCACTTTCAAAATCGGCTGCAGTTCACTTTATGTTAGTAAAGATCGATGGCGGCGAACAAAACAGTATTACTCAGGAATTAAAGATCACTGCTTTTCCGACTTTTATCATTTACAGAAACGGAAAAGAATACTGGAGAAAATCAGGCATTGTGAGTGGTGAAGAATTATCAAGACAATTAAACTAATATCGGTTTTGTTAAAATAACATTTTGCTGTGACAAGTGTCACTATAAATATTATCTACAAGTAGCATTTTTGTATCCATTAAAACAGCAAATATGCAAAACATGAAAGAATTATTAATCGCTTCCACTACTTCTGTATTAGATGTGAGAAGCCCAATGGAATTTGCAATGGAACATATTCCCGGTGCCAAAAATATCCCGGTGAATGAATTGAGTTTCCGTTTAGACGAGATCAAAGAATTACCCAAACCGATCGTTGTGTATTGTTTGTCGGGCGGAAGAAGTTCTATGGCGGTAGGCATTTTACAAGAGGCCGGCTTTACAGATGTTTTTAATGGCGGTGGCATAGCAACTATGAAACAATTTCTTTACAACTAAACTATTATCCCTATGTTTCAATCATTATTAAGCAATTGGAATTTTATGCGGCTGCTGCGATTGGTGCTGAGTGTGATTATCATTGTGCAGGCAGTTTCTGTGCATGATACAGCCATGAGCATTGCAGGGGTATTCTTATTGGGAATGACTTTAGCCAATATTGGCTGTTGCGGTGCAAATGGTTGTGCAGCTCCAACCTATAAAAAACCGGAAGATAAAAAAGAGGAAACCATATCTTATGAAGAAATTCATTAGTGAAAATAAATTGTACCTGATGGGTGCTATAGCCGGTGCTATCGGTGGATTTCTCTACTGGAAATTAATTGGTTGCAGCAGCGGTACCTGCATGATCACATCGAGCCCGAGAAACAGTACTCTCTATTTTGCTGTTATGGGAGCAATATTATTCGGGATGTTTAAAAAAGAAAAACAAAGAGCAGAATAAAACAATACTACTCTTTATTTTTTATTCAATCTATTTCTTACTTAGCCAATCAACAAATGCATATTGCTGCTTTTGTTTATCCCATTTAAATATCGTTTCATTCCATTTTAGTTCCTTTACTTTTTCAACGAATACAGCATTTGAGTGATATACTTCCAACAGATCATTCTTGCTGAGTGTGTGTACTTGCGAAGTCAGGTTCTTGCTGAAAAAATGGCTCGTAGCAGCAGCTCCATTGGCAAAATCGGGAACTGCATAAATACAAACTTTTCCTGTATCCTCAATCCGATAAGCTACATCGTCATACACTCGCCAGTCTTCCCCATCATTCCTATAACCCCATATTTCATTGAAATAAAATTTAAAAGTTGAATCTTCTGCTTTTATCCATATCTGATGCAAAAGCTCCCGCAGTTTGATGAATTTATTGCCCCCTGATGTTTTATTAAACCCATGAACAAGATGCTGATTAACAAAATCAACTTCGGTCATATAAATTCCATTAGCATAATCTGCTTTACTGATTTTTTGTGCATTGCTGATATTGAAAATAATAATAGCAATGATTGAAAATATAGTTTTCATACTATTATTTATTTCATTTCATCATTCGCATTTATTATTACGGTATCACCTGCATGCAATAAACCGAATACTTCCGCTTTATCGGGTGTTTCATTTCCGGTGATCACATCAATTTTCACTGTCTTGCCATCGCGGACTACGATCACATATTTTCTTTCAGTTGAACTGACCACAGCAGACTTTGGAACTGAAAAAGCTTCTGCATTACCTTTTGTATACAGAACAATATCGGCATACATTCCGGGCGACAATAAACCATTATCATTCCAAACATCCATTTCAATTCGTTCGGACCTGTATTGTGTATTTACGTTTTCTGATTTACGACTGATAAAGGCGATATTTTTTTTGCCGGGATAAGCACTAACATAAAAGGATACGGTATCTTTTGTTTTTAATTGTG
>CAIVCF010000127.1 GCA_903904335.1 uncultured Chitinophagaceae bacterium
AGACTTCAAATTACTAATATATTTAGTTATAACCAAACCTTTTATTATTCTTTGCGTACATTCTACCTAATCCTATAATTAAAATAAAAAAAGATACTGCCCTAAATACAAAATTCAAAAACCTTGATTCTGTACAAAAAAGAGATTCAATTGCAAAAATTCTTGTTCGCTCCGATTCATATATGAACGATGTATTTAAAACAACAGAGTTGAGAAAAAAATTGATAAAGGAATTTCCGGAATTAAATAAAATTACACTTGAAGGTGTCAAAAGAGTTTATAAAAAAGCGATGGAATTATACAAACCGAAAATTTCAGATTATTTGCATGATTCACTAAATACGCAACACTAATTAAGCTTCCACTACTTCCGTCTTACTAAAATAATCATGCAATGTTTTATCCAGAAAAGGAATAAAGAACATATCGATCAATATCAATCTGGTCAAACTTCTTATCAAAATCGCAATGAATCCGGGCTTGTTTCCTTTTTCATCCGCTACTTTTGAAATGCTCAGCCATTTGCCCGGCGTTCTTGCAAAAATGCTTTCAAAAAAAAGATAGTAAAAGAAAAGTATTCCAAAAAAGAACCAGGCGAAACGGTAATAATGGATATGGTAATACATAACATACCACTGATTAATTTTAGCCGTAATATAGCTGATGAGGAATATAACAGCCGTATCTGCCAGAAAATTTAAGACCCTTGTACCCGTTCCAACTTTATTCATGCTGCAAACTTAGCTCATCAAATAGATTTTGCAAGCACGAAGTATTACTTTTGCCACAAATTAAGTTTCATGCATTTGATCGAAGAATTAAGATGGAGAGGGATGATTCAGGACATCATGCCCGGCACGGAAGAACAATTGACTAAAGAAATGACCAGTGCTTATATTGGTTTTGACCCAACTGCCGATAGTTTACATATTGGAAGTCTGGTGCCTATTTTATTATTGGTGCATTTACAAAAAGCAGGACATAAACCTTATGCGCTGGTTGGTGGTGCTACAGGAATGGTGGGTGATCCGAGCGGCAAAAGTGAAGAAAGAAATTTATTGAGTGAGGATATTTTGCAACACAATGTAAAATGCGTGAAAGCTCAATTGGAAAAATTCTTGGACTTTGATGCCAGCAAGAAGAATGCTGCTGAAATGGTGAACAATTATGATTGGTTCAAAGATTTTTCTTTTCTGCATTTTATACGTGATGTGGGCAAACATATCACCGTGAACTATATGATGGCGAAAGACAGTGTGAAAAAAAGATTGGAAGGTGATACCGGAATGAGCTTTACAGAATTCACTTATCAATTGGTGCAGGGTTATGATTTTTACTGGCTGTATCAAAATAAAAATTGCAAACTGCAGATGGGTGGAAGTGATCAATGGGGCAATATTGTTACGGGCACAGAATTGATCCGCAGAAAAGCAGGTGGAGAAGCATTTGCGTTTACTTGTCCGCTCATCACAAAAACAGATGGTGGCAAATTCGGTAAAACTGAAAAAGGAAATATTTGGTTGGATGCAAAGAAAACATCGCCTTATCAATTCTATCAGTTTTGGTTAAATGCAAGCGATGAAGATGCAAAAAAATGGATCAAGATATTTACGCTTTTACCAAAAGAAGAAATCGAAAGTTTATTAGTAGAACACGAAACTGCACCTCATCTCAGAGCATTGCAGAAAAAATTGGCTGAACAATTAACCATCTTCGTTCACAGCAAAGAAGATTTAGATTTTGCAATAAAAGCGAGTGAAATATTATTTAGTAATGATACTGCAGAAATACTAAAGTCTTTGAATGAAGAACAACTACTACAGGTAATGGACGGTGTGCCAACTGTTGAATTCAGTAAACAATTGATCTCTCAGGGATATGATCTGATAAGCTTTTTAGCTGAAACACAAATATTCTCCAGCAAAGGCGAAGCGAGAAAAATGTGGCAGGGCGGCGGTGTTGGCATCAATAAAATAAAACTGAACAACGAAAAAACAACAGTTGATTCATCCGATTTACTGCAAGAAAAATATGTGTTGGTGCAAAAAGGGAAGAAAAATTATTTTTTGGTGATTGTAAAATAGTTTCAAATACTACTTGTTCCTTGGATCTTGAAGCTTGTAACTTTAATTATTTCACTTCTTTAATCGCTTTCCAGAATTCCTTTGCAACCAATTCATTTCCTTTTAAGTTGAGGTGAACTTTATCGGCTGTTAAAATACCTGATTCTTTATTCTCGGTATTATTTACATTTTCATATTCATAAAATGCATGGCGTAGATTAACCAACGGCAGATTGTTTTTTTCTGCAAATGTTTTGATCCATAAGCAATATAAATTAAGATCATTGTCCATCTCATTCGTGCCGTCTGCCTTTTCACCGATCACTGCAGGAGTACTAAGAATTACTTTGATGTTATTGGCTCTTAATTTTTTTACAATTCCTTCATAAAATTTACCAAACTTATCATAGTCAGTTCCTGTTTGTGATAATTTTTTATGCCAAATATCGTTGATGCCGATATAAATGATGACAATATCAGGTGACTTTGCCAGCACATCATCTTCCAGCCTGAAATACAAGTCATATACTTTATTTCCGCTGATGCCTGCACCAATGGTTTCATATTTTTCGCTGAGGCCTTCATTCTTAATAAATTCATCGATCATAGCAATATAACCACCAGGCTGCACTCCCATCTGTGTGATGCTGTCTCCGAAAAAAAGTATTTTCTTTTTTTTGCTTTCGTATCTGAATCCCATAATGAACATAGAAATTACGAACAAAACAAGTAAAGTGATCTTAGAAGTCATGGTGTTATTTTTTAATTCAATTTTTTTATTCAGTAAATGCACGACTGATTATTTTACTAATATAACACAATTAAAAATAACGATTATGCTTTCATTGCTGATTCGCTATTTTATGCAATTGTGTCATATCAGCATCTCATTGTAAATTGCAGTTATGAAGAAAGCTTTTTTTCTTTTGATGGTATTATGTATCTCATTTCAGGCACTCTTGGCAAGTGATACTACAAGCGTGAAAATTTTCTTTGCGGTGAATGAATTTACACTTGCAGAATCTGAACAGGAAATATTAGATGGCGTTTTACCTGACGACAGCAGCATTATCCTTAAAAATATTCGCATTTACGGATATTGCGATTCCTCAGAAAAAGATGATAAAAAACATACCCTATCGCTACAACGGGCAAATGAAGTAAAAAAATACCTCATCAGTAAAGGTATTGTGGCATCATTGATCAGCACCGTTGAAGGTAAAGGAAGAAAAATTTTTTCTTCAAACGAGGAAATATCAGAACAGGCAAGGCAGGCGTGGATCATCATTGAATACGAATCGGTAGTTACAGAAGAACCCATCATCATCAAAAGCACACGTAAAAAGCAAGACAACGACGAGTAATCTTTTTTTTGGTACATTTTAACCTCAACCCTATTTTTGCACCCCGATCAATCCAAATCAGGATCGATCATTGGATTGGGTTATGGTGTAATGGTAGCACTACAGTTTTTGGTACTGTCTGTCTAGGTTCGAATCCTAGTAACCCTACAAAAAGCTACGTTGATCGTGGCTTTTGTTATTTTTCGGACATATTTCGGACAAAATTTTAATAACATTTGAGATATTAATGGAAATAATGAAAGTATCGTCAGCACAATTTGAGTAAAAAAGCGGTAACGGCATCATTGTAGATATCTCAAAATACTTCACTAAAATACTTGAAGTAAACGCAAAAGAAAAATGGGTTCGTGTACAACCGGATGTAATCAGAGATGATCTGAATAATCATTTAAAACAATTTGGATTGATGTTTGGTCCTGAAACATCTACTGCTAACAGAGCAATGATCGCCGGTATGTTGGGCAATAATTCCTGTGGCTTACATAGTATTGTCTGGGGTTCTGTTCGAGATCATATTGTGGAAGTGAATGCACTATTGAGCGATGGATCTGAAGTTATTTTTAAAGCAGAAGATATTCGAAAGAATGATGAATCCAATTCATTCAAAGAAAAAATTTATAGTGAATTGAATAATTTATTAGGGGCTGAAAAAAATCAATCACTCATTCAAAATAATTTTCCGAAAGCTGCTGTAAGTCGCAGAAACAGCGGTTATGCATTGGATAGTTTGATAAAGATGCAGCCATTTAATGAAAACGGGGAAACATTTAATCTCTGTAAATTATTAGCAGACTCAGGCGGGACTATTAATAATATTGGTTATCACTGTATTATGAAAATATGGTAAAACATTCTATAAAACTTTGTCTGTCCTGACTAAAGTTTCTTCTGTAAATTTCATTGAATTAGTTTAATAAGTTGTTTAAACTGTTTTGCAATCAGCTTTTCATCAGGTATGGGTGTATATGCTAATACCGAAAGTTCAGTTCGATATTTTTCTTTCAGTTGTTTCCAATAACTGTCGAAGTTGATAATTAATGGAGATGTTGCTACTAATTTATTTTGCCATCCTATTGGTTCTTCAAACATTTCTTTATCATGTCGTACAATTTCATCAAATTGTTTTTTGAACGTTTTTGATTTTATAAACATTGCACCATCTGCATCAATCATTAAAAAATATAAATCGTAAAAGTGCCTGATTTTTTTTGAAAGACTTTCCATTGCATTTTCTTCAAACGAACAACGAATAAGTGAAACAAATTTTTCTAACAATGTTTGTTCTTTGTTCAACACATTTATTGAGAATGGTTGTAAATGGTATTGATCAATGTATTTTTCATTTGAAGTCTGTATCAAAAAATCGTAAACAAAACTTTTTATTGTTGCTTTTTGATATGGGAATGGATTTGCAAATGAGTTTACTTCTACAATCAATTTATTATTGTTATTTTTTTCTATTATGCTTTGATACTCAAAAACTGATTTACGAAAACGAGAGCCCTTGCTCGTTACACCCTCCACATTTATTTCTGTTAATTCACTTGTCATTTGTTTTTCAACCGTTCGAATAATATTTTTTATTTCATTACCCGATTTTTGATTGCTATTGATAATGGCAATATCCACATCTTCCGAAAAACGATCTATTAATCCAAATCCTTTTGATAATGATGTGCCACCTTTAAATACTGATTCTGCCGCATACTTACTTTTTGACAACTGACTTAACACCTGCGTTATCCAATAATCTTTTTCAACAAATTCTTCTTTGATACCGCCCGGCAATTGGTGTGATGCAGTTTTTATTAACTCTGTAAAATTCTTTATATCGTTATGCAATTTCATTTTATGTTCCAGTTGGGTGCAGTTGATAAAATATTTTCTTTCACACCCAATTTAAATTGGCTCAATGGATTTATACTTTCCCGCAGTTTTTTTAAATTTTCTGTTCGGTCTTGCTGTTCTAATATAGCACCCAATAATGCTCTTACACGTGGCGGATACAGCAAGGCATAATTAATTGTTTCGATAATTTGTTTCGGTTTTATTTTTTTTATTTTTCCGCTTAGAATGGCAATACAAGTTTTTGTATCTGTATCGGGTATTTTTTTTAAATCTTTCATGGCGTCTAAAAAGCCAAGTATTTCATAGTTTTCGTCTGTTACTTCAGCATAACTTTTTACAGGTTTCGCTTTAATAGATCCTTTGTTTATTCTAATGCGTTTGCCACGGCTGGCAATGTTATAAGTAAATGCCATTTGTGTGGTTAAGCCCAATTCGTTATACAAAGCATAGCCTGTAATGTAGGCTATGCGTTTGCCTTTGTAAAACAAATACGGCTTTAGTAATTCGGCTTCGTTTGGGTTTAAGTCGCCAAACTTTGTTTGCTCCGGTTTATAAAAAACGCCCTTTGATGTTTTTTTAATGATACCTTTTTTTTGCAGCCTTTCTACCGCTTTTGCAGCAGTTTGAAAATCGGCTTTGGCAATGCCTAAATCGGCATAGCCAAAGGTTTTACCCTGTGGCAACTTGTTTATTTGGGTTCGTATTTTTTCTGCCAGTTTCATGGCATAAATATAATTTATTTTATTAAATGTCAAGTTTTTGGCGCAGAAAACTTGACATCTTCCATATCAAACACAGTTTAACTTCGTAGAAGTTACTCATACAAACTAGAAAAGCCGGGTTTGTTGGATTATCACATTCCGATTTTTCTTGACCCTCATATTTAATGATTATCAATACTTTTCATGTTCTCACTCTTCCGGATTACTGTGGTCAGTCTCACCGGACTTTGCATACAGTCTTCGCAGCTCAGTGAAAAGGTCAGGCCAAGAATCTCGTACCTCAATCTTGTAATGACTTTGCTAAGCGTCGCAAATCTGCATTCCGCTGCCTTGCACTGTACCAAGTGCTCTTACCTGCCCTAATACATTACATCTCAGTTGCTCCTCGTCGTTTCTTGTCGCCACCTTGCCTGTGGAAATCGGCACTGGCACAAAAGCTCTTCATTGCTATGATAGCACAAGATCAACAGCAAAAACTAAAATACAAATGAAGCCCGCTGGAAAAGCGGGGTTCATTCCACCAACTATTCCACTTCAACTATCAACCGGATCAACAAGCTTTCCAGATAATGTCCAAAAGATTCCCGTTCATTGTTAGAAACCAATTCCAGAGTTTCATCTGTACCAATATAGCTGACAACAAAAGTATCCGGGATATCGGCTTCCCTACAGGCTGCCATGCAACTTGCTTACCTGCTCTGCAATATCTTTTTCTTCTTCTAAAGAAATAAGGTTTTTAATTAACTCTAACCGTTTAATGACTTTCGAAAGGTCAATTCCTGCCGCAGTATTTTGCATACAATAAAATTTTACTGTTTAAAGTAACGAAATATATAGATGAAAGTATTTCAAAATTTATTTTTATTGCCAAATACAGAAATAATTAATCCAACTGCCACAATAATATCCACTACATTCCAAACAGTTCTGCCTAAAGCTATTTTTGCAAAGGGTTGAAATAATACTGCCAATGCTACATAAATAATTACTGCTGCCTTGGCTGTTTTATTTTCCTGATAACTATAGTAAGCTAATAATGCAAAACCAAACATGGCTATAAAACGTACTGCCTCGTAATAACACTTTGTTTTATTCTTTTTACCGCATAGCCGATCCCTGCCGCGATTATTACACTCAAGCCTCCGTCTATTGGTGCAGATTCAGGATCTTCAGGTATATCTGCAGGTTGATCTGCATACAATGCGTTTGCAATAACAAAAAAATAACAAATCAATACAACAGTTTTTATGAGTTGAGAATTCTGGTAGTAATACTTTAGCATATAAAAAAATTAAAAGGTTTATTCTTTAATTATCTTTTGAATAAATTTATTTATCCCATCGTCGATCTCTAAGAAGTAAATACCGCTTGCGAGATCGTTTACCGGAATGATCAAAGAGTTGTTTGAGGCATGGTTCTGAATTGACTTTTTTATCTGTCCAAGTGAATTAATTAACCGAATAGTTAATGAAGAATTAAATTGCTTTGAAAATCTGACCTGAATAAAATCTTTTGCAGGATTCGGATTGATTTTTATGTTTTGATCGAATGCGTCCTCATTAATAAAATGAATGGCATCTTTTTTAATAATAATTTCAAACCGATCATTACCCTGCGATGATGGATCATCGTTTATTTCAAATAAATAAGTAAAGCCATGATCGATCTTCATCAAACGATTCAAAAATTTATCTCGGAAATATGCTGACAAATGAGGAGGAATATTAAGATCATTTGCTCTAATTGAAAAAGCGGCATTAATTACAGTACTAATACCTAATAAAATAGTATCATTTTCTTTTTTTAGCAATGGACGTGCATCAATAGCCAAATGTTTTTGATCACTGCTGATACAGTAAAAGTTAAGGTTACTGTTACTGAATTTTTCAACATCAGACGCATCAATTGCAGCAGAACTATTACTGTCATTGAATTGCAGAGAAACCTCATCCCAAAAATTATTATCTTTTTCAATTGTTAGCGTGATCCTTTTTTTCTGATCATTGATTCCGAATAAAGCAAGTGGTGTTTGACTAAATACCTTGCAGTTTTCAGTAAATGTCAATGTCTTTGCAGATCCTGTTGTGTTCTTTAAAAAAAAAGCCGCACCTGAAGGAAGAATAATAGAACTGCTTAATTGTTTGGCAACATACGCGCCGCTTTTTACTGCTTTAAAAGTTTGCTGTGCATTGGGATCCCAAACATAGATATATGCACTGGTCCCACCGGCAGTTGTAATTAAATTCGTTATTTGTGTGATGTCGATTGCTGCTGCGTAAGGGTTGCCCACTAAATTCCATGTATTGCCACTTCCGGTTGTATAATTTACATTTCCGATATTAAGCATTCCGCTTAATGAAATTGTAACATTCGATGGCCCTCCGCCGATATAAGTATCGGCACCTGCACGTGAACCCGATAAACCTTCATTCACTTTTCCGCGAATAAATAAAAGCAAACCCTGCCCTGCATTCCATGTACTGCTTGAGTTTGGATAAGCTTGCCATGAATCGCTTGCAGTTATATAAGAATAGGCAGAAGGCGCCGTTCCTCCACCAACGCTAAAACCATTTCCTGCGGATCCTGTAATATCAACATAGTTTAATAAACTGCTCAATAAAGTATTATTACTGAAAGGATGGCTTAATAAACGATACGCCCTTTGTGCAGAAATAAATCTTTCAACTGTCGTATTTCCTGAAATCGTTCCTGTTGATATATCAATGGAAGCAGCGCCGATATTGTCAGAGCGTAACGTGAAAGCATTATTCGTATTCAGCGTGCCATTAACATTTGCAGATGCAGATGATGCAATAGAAAGGTTACAATTCGTTCCCAACGTCAATGAAGCACCTGATCCGATATTGACATGATCTGAAACCGTTAAAACACTTGCTGTACTTGAGTTTTGCAATGTGAGCGATGCTGCGTTTGTAACAATAATATCTTTTACTGTTTCGGTTGAAATATTATCGATCATAACTGAACCCGCATTATTAAAAACAAGGATATCATTCGATGAAACTGAATTCCTGTTAGGTGTCCAATTAGTTGCAACATTATACGAACCTGATGACCCTCCCGACCAAGTATAAATATTGGATAAAGAAGCATAAGCCGCAAAACTGAAATTATCAATTGCCATTGCATCACTGTTGCTGTGTGCAGCATCATCCCATCTTAATAATAATTGATCTCCGCTGTTCCAGGTAATCCCAGTTATTGTATATGATTTTTGAGATTGATTGGATGATTGAGTTCCATCCAATACTGTAATTGTTGCAGATGAAAAAAGAGAAGAAAAATTAAGAGTGGAATTAGTATTTAACGAAGCCTGATTAATATTGGAAAGCGAAGAACCTATTTTATATTTAAAAGCCCATGTATTTGAAACATTGGATCCGCCGTTTCTCCATTGCTCCGCAGTAAAACTTACCGTGAAAGCATTTACTGTTGCGCCTGTATTATTTGTGAGGAGAAACCCAATGGCATAAGTGGCACCGCTGGTGGGTATTGAGCCCAAAGCCCTGTTTGAAGAACCGGTATTTCCAAAACTGTAAACATAACCGTTATTATTGCTTCCTGTTCCTGTAGAAAAAGCCGCATTTGAATTACTCCCTCCTGTTTTATAGAATTGCCAACCCGTTAAATTGGTGGCACTTATAGGGCTTGAACTTAGATTAAAAGGACCTGCTCCGGTAATCGGAAATGCACTTGCAACACCGGTGTTCGGCAATCCGTCAAAATTCTGAGAATATACAGCACCTGCTGTTGAATAAGAATACTGACCTTTTGAGTGAATGAATAAAATCAACCACAAAAAAATAAGAATACAATTTTTCATAGCTCTTTTTTAAGTTGAGAAATGTTTGCTTCTTAAAAAGAGTCATATACGCAGAGATGACCAAAATATAAAATGCTTTTATTTATGCATAATTTTTTTTATAAATATAGATC
>CAIVCF010000128.1 GCA_903904335.1 uncultured Chitinophagaceae bacterium
ACATGCAATCACCGAAATAACAGATAACCCGATCTTCTTTCTTGTACTCATAGAAATATTACTGCTTAATTGAGATTTTGAAACAAAGATGCTTGATAAAACACAGATACCAATACCGATTTTTAGGGATATGTAATATTGTTAAAACTTTCTAAAATAATAACAGAAGCGGTTACATTTGCAGCTATGACACAAGAACAGATCAAGAATATGAGGGACAGAGTAATTGTCCTGAGGAGGTTTCTTTGACGTTGAGAACCGTACATATAAAGTAGAAACTGATCGTCAGCTTTCATTATCGGAGGGCTTTTGGGATGATAACAAAAGAGCCACCGGTATCATGAAGGAAATCAAAGTAAATGAGTATTGGTTGAAGTTGTATCAACAGGTGGAAGCATCGGTTGAGGACTTTGCCGTGCTGTTTGATTTCTGGAAAGCAGGTGATGCAACAGAAGAAGAAACCAAACAAGCATTCGATTCGGCATTGAAAGAAATAGAAGATGCTGAATTTAAAAGCACACTCAATCAGCCCGAAGATGAATTGCCTGCCGTATTGCAAATTAATCCCGGTGCAGGTGGAACAGAAAGTCAGGATTGGGCTGAAATGTTGTTACGTATGTACAGAATGTATGGCGATAAACAAGGATGGAAAGTAACTGAATTGGATTTTCAGGAAGGAGATGGGGCAGGTATTAAAAGTGCAACCCTGCAATTTGACGGGCCATTCGCGTATGGTTTTTTAAAAGCCGAAAGTGGTGTACATCGTTTGGTAAGGATATCTCCTTTTGACAGTAATGCAAGAAGGCATACTTCGTTTGCATCGGTCTATGTGTATCCATTGATCGATGACAGTATTGAAATTAATGTAAACCTGGCAGATATTGAATGGGCATTTTACCGGAGCGGTGGCAGCGGTGGGCAAAATGTAAACAAAGTGGAAACGGCTGTTCGTTTAAAACATGCACCCAGCGGTATTATTGTTGAATGTCAGCAGGCCAGAACGCAGGGAGAGAACCGAGAATTGGCAATGAAGATGTTGAAGAGCCGTTTGTATGATGAAGAATTAAGAAAGCGCCAGGAAGTATTGAATGCAAATAATGCAGGCAAGAAAAAAATAGAGTGGGGCAGTCAGATCAGAAGCTATGTATTTCATCCCTACAAAATGATCAAAGATCACAGAACCGATTATGAAGTGGGTAACGTTCAACCGGTAATGGATGGTGAAATTGATGGTTTTATCAAAGCTTATTTAATGATGGAAAAAGAAAACAAGTAGATTAATTAGAAAATTTCTATTTAACCTTGATATCTCCATCCTTAATCATCTTATAAATGGTGGATTTGCCCATATCCAATTTCTTTGCCACCAGCATAATATCTGAATCATATTTATCCAAGAAATATTGAATGATCTGGCATTCATATTCTTTGAGCGTTGTTTCCTTAGTCAATAGGCTATTGAAATTATTACTGTTCTCGATCATAATATCTTTCTCTTCAATCGAATCACCATCTGACATTACAGATGCTAATTCGATCATTGATTTCAATTCACGCACATTACCCGGGAAATGATAAGTACTTAATTTTTTTTGTGCTTCCGGAGATAGAGATTTCACAGGCAGTTTATTTTCATCACAAAATAGTTTGATGAATTGTTTGGCAAGGATCAATACATCGTTTCCACGATCTTTTAAAGGAGGTAATTCAATCGGCAAACCCAGAATACGATAATAAAGATCCTGACGGAATAAACCGGATTTTACTAATTCCTGCAAATTACGGTGTGTGGCAACAATGATTCGTATATCTATGGGAACAACAGTGTTTCCGCCAATTCGGGTGACTTCTCTTTCCTGCAAAACACGTAATAGTTTTGCCTGCAAATGAATATCCATTTCACCTATCTCATCTAAAAATATGGTTCCTTTATTGGCTTCTTCGAATTTACCCGTGCGTTGTCCAACAGCTCCTGTAAATGCTCCTTTCTCATGACCGAACAATTCACTTTCCAGCAGATCTTTCGGTATGGCAGCAACATTAATAGCAACGAAAGGCTGTTTCGAGCGTTGAGAATGATAATGTATGGCTTTGGCAACCACTTCTTTTCCTGTGCCTGTTTCACCGGTGATGGAAACGGTGATATTTGTTTGTGCTGCTTTTTCAATCAACGCAAATGTTTTTTTAATGGCATCACTTTGTCCGAGAATGGTTTTTGAGAAATCATATTGCTTTTTAAGTTCACCTCTTAAATTCTCGACTTCTGTTTTTAATACTTTTATTTCATCTAAATGCTGTAATGCATTCCATAATCGATCATTTGTTTCTTCATCTTTAATGATATAATCAAATGCACCGGCTTTCAATAATTTTAAAGCAGTACCAACATCTTCCTGTCCGGAAATGATGATCACTTTTGTATCCGGTGCAACGGTCTTTATTTTTTTTAAGACCTGCTCGCCATCACTATCTGCTAAAGAATAATCAAGGGTTACCACATCAGGGTATTCATGCAAGGAATTGAAGAATTCTTTGGTTACTTCAAATCTTTTAACTGAATAGTCAGGATTGAGAGAAAGAAAATGTTCAAGCATCGTACCGTACCAACGGTCATCTTCTAAAATAAAAATCTTTAAAGTCTTGTGGTTTTTCATATTCTTTTTTTAATACAGAAAGTAATATTAATAAAGATGAAGCAGTTTCATATTAAAAGTAACTCAAATTTCCGATAACGGGAAAACGAATATAACTTCTGCAAAGAGGAAATACTTTCCAATTTCAAGAAAATAATGAGGCCTGTTTTTACTTTTTTTAATTGATTATCAGTGAATTAAGTTTTTGGCACAGAATTGCATAACTGGCTTAAAGAAATCAAATAATGACAGCATTTTGCAAAAAGAATACATA
>CAIVCF010000129.1 GCA_903904335.1 uncultured Chitinophagaceae bacterium
ATCCACCAGGTGGTGGATGCATTCCAAATGATCAATGTGATGAAAGAATAACCGAAAAATTGATTTCTTTTTTTTGTTTGATCTGCCACAAACAATAACGGGACAAACGCAACAAAAATTAAAAAAGTCAATGGCGATACCGGCCATGCAGCAAATAATAAAATGCCCGATAAAATACTAAAGCCAAAGAGTTGCAATTTTTTCAAAACGATAAAATATTTAGAAGCGAAAGTTCGGAAGAATTATTGAACTGTCATCAATGTAAATGTTGCTCAAAGATTAAATGTACAAGTACTCCGTCGCAAAAAGCTATGTAGTACAAGTGTGCGACGCAAGTAAAGTTGCCATAAAAAACAAAAGCCGATTACAAAATAATAATCGGCTTAAAAATTTATCACTAACAACTTATTACTTCCTACTATAATTCGGTGCTTCCTTTGTTACATCCACATCATGTGCATGGCTTTCTTTCATGCCTGCATTTGTGATCTTTACAAAAGTTGCTTGTTGTAATGCTTTGATATTTTTAGCACCGCAATAACCCATGCCCGAACGAAGTCCACCAACATATTGATACACGATCTCACTCAGATTCCCTTTGTAAGCCACACGGCCTTCAATGCCTTCGGGGACATATTTTTTAATATCATCTTCCACATCCTGAAAATATCTGTCGCCGCTGCCTTGTTGCATCGCACCCAAACTTCCCATACCGCGATAACTTTTGAATTTTCTTCCTTCATAAATAATGGTTTCGCCGGGGCTTTCTTCAGTTCCAGCAAAAACACTTCCCATCATTACCACATTTGCTCCTGCAGCTAATGCTTTTACCATATCGCCCGTATAGCGGATACCACCATCAGCAATAATAGGAATACCTTTTGCTTTGATGGCATGATGTGCTTCCATGATGGCTGTTAATTGTGGAACACCGGCACCAGCAACGATGCGGGTGGTGCAAATAGAACCCGGGCCAATGCCCACTTTTACTGCATCGGCACCTGCATCGGCCAATGCTTTTGCACCCGCAGCAGTACCAACATTACCTGCAATGATCTGTAAACTTTTAAAGTTGGATCGTAAACTTTTTAATGCCGCGATCACACCTTTGCTGTGGCCGTGTGCACTATCAAGTGTAACCACATCCACACCTACGGTTTGTAATGCATAAGCTCTATCCAAAAGATCTTTGGTAATACCCAAAGCCGCACCTACCAATAATCTTCCGAGATTATCTTTTCCTGCGTTGGGATAATTTCTGATCTGTAAAATATCACGGTAGGTAATTAAGCCGATCAATTTCCCTGCTTTATTGACAACCGGTAATTTTTCAATTTTATAATTACGAAGAATGGTTTCTGCTTTTTTAAGATTCGTACCCTGTGGTGCAGTGATGAGATTTTCTTTCGTCATCACTTCACTCACTTTTCTTTTTTTATCTGTTTCAAAACGAAGATCACGATTGGTTAAAATACCTACTAATTTTTGTGCGCCGTCAACAATAGGAATACCGCCGATCTTATTTTCTTTCATCAATCTTAAGGCATCGCCGATGGTTGCATCAATCAATAAAGTGATGGGATCGATGATCATTCCGCTTTCGCTGCGTTTTACTTTTCTTACCTGCTCGGCTTGTTTTTCGATACTCATGTTTTTGTGCAGAATGCCCAAACCACCTTCACGTGCCAATGCAATAGCAAGACTTGCTTCAGTCACAGTATCCATTGCTGCAGAAAGCATGGGAACATTTAATACTATGTTTTTGGTAAGATGAGAACGGATATCAACATCTCTCGGTAATACTGCACTGAATGCAGGCATTAATAAAACATCATCGAAAGTGAGACCTTCGCCGAATAAACGAGATTTTGCAGACTTGTTTTTGGGGGAAATAATTCTTGTTGCCATAGGCAAAGATAAATAAAAAAAAGTTACAAGGTGCAAGATGCAAGTTTCAAAGACAGGATAACCGGTAACTATAAAAGTTTATACATTTTTCCGGGAAGGCCTATAATTACATTATTTAATTCAAGATTCAGTATCGCTGCTGCAACAGAGCTGCTGCTCAGTGTGGATCTCAAATAGAGGTCATCGATATGGGCAGTTTCTTTTTCCTGTAAAATGCCGACTATTATTTTTTCATCACCATTCAGTTCAATGAATAATTCTCTTTGTTTTTTTGCAGCTATTTTTTTCTGTTGCCAACCCATCGCTTTCATGAATTCTTCAGCATTGGTAAATACAACAGCTTTGTTTTGCTGGATCAATTTTATGCAACCTGCACTTTTACTATCCGTTATTTTTCCGGGCACAGCAAATACATCACGGTTATAATTATAAGCCAATTCTGCAGTGATCATACTCCCACCTTTAATTGCTGTTTCAATTACAATCGTAGCATCACTCATACCTGCAACGATCCTGTTGCGTTTGGGAAAATTATGTTTATCAGGAGTTGTATTTTTTCTGAATTCAGTCAATAAACCTCCGTTCAGTAACATTTCTTTTGCCAGTGATTTATGTTGAGAAGGATAAATACTGTCTAATCCATGCGCCAACACACCAACTGTTGAAACATTATTTTGAAGTGCCGCTTTATGTGCAATGGCATCAATGCCAAATGCAAGCCCGCTGAGGATCAAAAGGTTTTGTGCCTGCATGTCTTCAATAAATTGTTCAGTTATCTGTTTGCCGTAATCAGTATTATTTCTGGTGCCGATAATACTGATGATTTTGGAACTGTTCAGGTCTGCATTGCCTCGATAAAATAATAATGTGGGAGAGTCGTAGCAATTCAATAAACGCTGCGGATAATTTTTATCAGTGAGGAATAATGATTGTATATGATGCTTTTTACAAAACTCAATTTCTTCTTCTGCTTCCTTAAAATTGTCGAAGTCTTTAATTTGCTTGGCCCTTATTTCGCCGATACCTTCTAATAAACTCAGTTCTTTTTTCTTTGCTTTGAAAATACTTTCTGCAGTACCGAATTGTTCAATCAATTGTTTTGCCTGAACAGCACCCACACCATTGATCAAAGTGAGCGCTATTTGATAAAGAAGATCATTGTTCATAGGCGACAGCTCATAGTTCAAAAAACTAATATAAGCATTTTTTAATACTTATGAACTACAACCCTGTTATTTCAAATTCTGTTCTTCTGTTCTTTGATCTTCCTTCTTCTGAAACGTTATCTGCAAGCGGTTTTGAAGAGCCATAACCTTTGAAACTCAACCTTTTTATATCAATGCCTTTGCCGACTAAATAATCAACAACCGATTTTGCACGGCGTGTTGAAAGCGTGAGATTGTCAGATTCTTTTCCTGTATTATCTGTATGTCCGTTGATCTGAATTTTTACTGCCGGATTATCGTTTAATACCTGCAGGAGTTTATCCAATTCAATCAGGCTGACAGGCAACAACTGATAAGAATTTGTTTGGAACTGAATATTTTTAAAGGCAGTTATCGTATTCAATTCCACAGGTTGCAATCTAATGTCTTTTTGATACGTGCTGTCCGATTGTTTTTTACTCAGCTCATATAATTCACTATAGAATAAATAGCCTTTTCTGTTAACAGTGAAAGTATAATCTTTTCCTGACGGAAGCGGAATATAATATTTCCCCAACTCATCAGTTTGAATACGCATCAATGCTTTGTTATTGCTGTTATCGATCAATTCAACAGCACAGGGCAAACCTTTGTTTGTTTTTGCATCGAATACTTTTCCTTTTACAAATAAAGTTTTATGCGGACGAATATCTTCTCTTAAAGAAAAAGTATAAAGATCTAATCCGCCGCGAGTATCAGCTCTGTCACTTGCATAGTATGCTGTAAGTCCATTTGATGAGATGCAGATACTGCCTTCATTTTCGATAGTGTTGATGGGATAACCTAAGTTTTCAGGCTTACTGAAATCGCCATTCGCATCTCTTCTGCAAATAAAAAGATCTGTTCCGCCATAACCGGGCAAACCATCTGATGTAAAATAAAATGATTGATTGTCTGCATGCATATATGGTGCTGTCTCATCACCAATAGTATTGATGAACGGTCCCATATTTATTGCAGGTCCCCATTTGCCGTTTGCCAAACGATTACTCATATACAAATCTTTTCCTCCAATGCCCCCTGGGCGATTGCTGCTGAAATACAACACACGGTTATCCGGACTTAAACACGGCGAACTATCCCAATAACCGCTATTGATATTTGGCCCTAAATTCTCCGGCTCGCTCCATCCCTGCGGTGTTGCATAAGAAATATATAAATCAAAATCGCCGTAACCCCTGTGAAAATTTCCTGCAAAAATCAACCAGTCACCATCCGATGAAACTGTGATGGCACCTTTTGAAGGTTCATTATTAATGTCACCATTGATCAATGTTGCTTTTGAAAAAACACCGTTGCGCAAAGTGCTTTGCATAAAATCTTCCCGAAAGCCTTCGCCTCTTTTGGTAAACACCAGTAAACTGTCATCAAATGTTACGGAAGGATAATATTCTGATTTTTCAGAGTTGATACTGTCACCCATATTTACGGGTGCAAATGCGTAATCTGAAACGGGATGTTTTGATTTGTAATCAACAGCAAACTCAAAACACCGTTTACGATATGATGCACTTTTTAAGCTTCTTTCACTGATGTTTGGAATGGATAAAAAAATATTTACGGCATTCAGTGCTTCTTCAAATCTGCCAAGCCCTGCAAGGTTTATGGAATAAGGAAGATTGTATATTTTAAAATAATTGCTGTCTTTACTTTTTACTTTTTCATACCATTCAACAGATTTGGAATAATTTTTTAATTCGCCGTAAACACCGGCTAAAGAAAGATAAGCATCTAAGTAATTTGAATCGAGCGCAACCGATCTTAATAAAAATGGCACTGCATCTTTGATCATTCCATCACTTAATTGCTGCATTGCTTTTTCATACATTGCAATAGCTTTTGCATTGACATGATCGGGTTGATAAGTTTGTGACTGCGCAGTAACAAACGCACAACAAAAAAGAATGAATAAATATTTTTTCATGAAATGATTATACAACCAAGTTCGGGAAAACAATGAAAAGATAAATGTTAAATGATATTACGGAACATTAATGTATTTATGTATCTGCAAACTCAATTGCCATTGCGGATTTTGTTTGATATACTCAATAATCAATGGCATTACAGCAGATGCTTTATCCCATTCTGGTTGCAGATATAATTTGCATTGCGGAGAAACTTTTGAAGCATATTCTTCTGCCCAATCAAAATCCGATTTATTAAAAACAACAACTTTTAATTCATTGGCCAGCGGTAAGATTTCGGGTAAAGGCTGTTTGAATTTTTTTGGCGAAAGGCATATCCAGTCCCATTTTCCGCTGAATGATGATGATCCTGATGTTTCAATATTAGTTTCAAAACCTGCTGCTTGTAATTGAGTTGTTAATTGATCTAAGTTATGCATCAATGGTTCGCCGCCGGTAATGACTGC
>CAIVCF010000130.1 GCA_903904335.1 uncultured Chitinophagaceae bacterium
ATCAGTGGAAGTTTCTTCACAAGCTCGAAAAATTTTGATTCAATTTCCGCAAGTAAAATATTGTGTGTCGCAAACAGGCAGACCCGATGATGGAACTGATGTAACCGGCTTTTATAATAATGAATTTGATGTATTAATGTATCCCGAAGCCGAATGGGAACCGCATATTTCAAAGGAGGAATTGATAGATCAGATGAATCAGAAATTATCTGTGATACCCGGTGTTAACTTAAATTTTTCTCAACCGATTATGGATAATGTAGAAGAAGCAGTATCAGGTGTTAAAGGAAGTATTTGCTTAAAAATATATGGCGATTCTTTAAATTATATGGAAGGTAAATTAAATGAATGCTACAATATCTTAAAAAATGTGAAAGGCATCGAGGATCTGGGTATCATGCATAATATCGGTCTGCCCGAATTAGACATTAATCTCGATCAACACAAAATGGCTTTATATGGTGTAGCTTCTGCACAAGCAAATGCCTTAATCAGTATGGCATTAAGCGGGCTGGGGCCAGGAGGTGTCCCTGCAAGCAGTTTATATGAAGGCATAAAAATATTTGATATACGAGTAAGACTTCCGGAAGAGTTTAGAAAAACACCCGAACAGATTGGTGAATTGTTAGTTCCAACAATGAGTGGAAGCAAAGTTCCGATCAAAGAGATTGCCGAAATTTCTGAAAGAACAGGGCCTTGTTTGATTTACCGTGATGATAACAAAAGATATGCAGCCTTGAAATTTTCGATCAGGGGAAGAGATATGGGCAGCACCATAGCAGAGGCACAAAAGAAAATTGATGAGAAGGTTTTCTTGAAACGAGGATACAGCAAAATATTTCAGGGAGATTTTGAAAATCAACAAAGAGCACAAAAACGTTTGACAATGGTAGTACCGATCAGTCTGCTTCTTATTTTCCTTTTACTTTTCAGCATGTTCGGCAATTTTAAAGACTCTTTACTGGTGTTCATCAATGTACCTTTTGCCATTGTTGGAGGCATTGTCGCGTTGTTTATAACCAATACTAATTTCAGCATCGCAGCAGGTATCGGATTTATCGCATTATTCGGAATTTGTATACAAGATGGTATCATCCTCATCACAGTATTCAAAGAGAACCTGCAGAAAATGAAGGGCCAAACAGCTTCTTTATATAATGCGATAAAGCTGGGTGTTAACGCAAGGATACGGCCTGTAATGATGACTGCTCTGATGGCAGCAATCGGTTTATTGCCTGCGGCTGTATCCCATGGCATTGGTTCTGAAAGTTCAAGACCGCTGGCAAGAGTTGTCATCGGCGGTATCCTCTGTGCGATGGTCTTTTCACTATGGATATTCCCATTGATTTTTGCATGGAGTTATAAGAATACCGATGAAAAATTCAAAGCAAGATTTATGCATGATGAATCTTCTAATGAAGAACCTCCACTGAAAAACGATTATTATTAATGAAAAGATAATTCAAAACTTGGTTTTTTTACGCAAGTTCAATTTTGAACTAAAGGCTGTTATTTCTATAACGGCCTTTTTATGTAAATATTAAGGAATAAAAAGGTCTAATTGACATAGATTTGTACTTCTCATATTTCCGTTCACAATGAAACTTGCGTTAAAAAAAATGTTAACCAAAGCGTTAATTGCAATTATTGCTTTACAGATCATCAATCTGAGCATCGATGCCGTTGATTTTCAGCCAATCGTTTCCACGATTTCTATAGCTGATTTCAACTATCTGAATTCGATGACCGAGTATATTTCTGAAATCATTTTGGGAAAAAAAGATGCATTCCCGGAATACCAGAAAGAATCATCTTCTGCCAAAACGCAAATAATAAAACATAACTCTTTAAAAATATTTGAACACTCAGTTGACGGGTTAATTGCAAACTTTCCGGTTGATACTTTTTGTTTTTTAATCCCTGTTAAAGAGAAATATGCCAATTTTTATTTTAATGAAGTGAATCAACCCCCTCCCAAATTTTCATAAATTATTATTAAAACAAGCTTAGGCAATCAAAGTCATTTTCATCAATCAATAATTCATTTTTTACAAATTATCTTTTATGAGCAAACCAGGCAGATACATTTTAGTTGCTTTGATTTTTTACAGTTATGCTGCTTTCGGTCAAACAAAGTTGAATAATCAACTATTTAAAGATTCTGTTTCGCTGACATTAGACAGTGCAGAAAATATTTTCCTGCGAAATAATTTACTCTTATTGGCACAACGTTATAATGTGGATGCTCAAAAAGCATTGATCATTCAGGCAAAACTTTTACCGAATCCAAATTTTTCATATGCAAGAGGCCCGCTGATCCCCATTCATGATGACCAATCTAATTATCCGTATTCCAATTTCTTTAATAACGCTGAAAATGCAGCATCCATTTCACAATTAATTTTATTGGCAAGAAAAAGAAATAAACAAATTAAGATTGCGGAAGCCAATGCTCAATTGGCAGAATTTCAGTTATTTGATCTGATCAGAACTTTGAAATATACTTTACGAAGTGACTTCTTTAATATCTATTATCTGCAGCAATCTGCCAAAGTATATGATAAAGAAATTCAGTCACTGCAACGGGTTGTCGCAGCATTTAACCAGCAACAGGGCAAAGGATATATTGCTGAAAAGGAAGTAGTGCGTATTAAAGCACAATTGTACAGTCTGCAAAGCGAATTCAATGATCTGATCAATCAGATCAATGATACCGAAAGCGAACTGCGTTTGGTATTGCAGGTGAAGAATATTTATATCATACCGGTAAGCAATGACAATAAGATCGCTGCATTAAATCCTTTACAATATCCATTGACCACTTTGGTAGATACGGCATATAAAAGCAGAACAGATCTGCAGATCGCAAAAACGAATACCAACATCAGCAAACTAACTTACAACTATCAGAAAGCATTAGCCACACCTGATCTTACAGCTTCAATAGCGTATGATAAGCAAGGAAGCTATGCACAGAATTTCACC
The DNA here is from genome assembly GCA_903904335.1 of uncultured Chitinophagaceae bacterium. Classification (GTDB taxonomy): domain Bacteria; phylum Bacteroidota; class Bacteroidia; order Chitinophagales; family Chitinophagaceae; genus CAIQDX01. Next base: position 2,986 of record CAIVCF010000130.1, read on the forward strand.
TCAGCGGGCATTGCGATCGATCTGCCATTCTTTAACAGGAATCAGGGAAATATCAAATCAGCCAAATCAATGATCGATTATAATATTGCTTCCCAAAAAAGTACAGAAGCAACAGTGGAAGAACAGATCGCAAGGGCTTTACAAAAGACATTCGACAACGATAGATTGTATCAGAATATCGATCCCAAGTTTACAAAAGACTTCGACAGATTGCTGAATGAAGTATTCCTCAATTATGAGAAAAGAAATATCGGTTTATTAGACTTCCTTGATTTCTATGATTCGTATAAACAAAATACACTTCAAATCAATTCTATCAAATATAACAGAGTACAGTCTTTCGAAGATCTGAACTTTTATACAGGGACAAATTTTTTTAACTAAATAAATTAATATAATGCGACAGATATATACTGCTAAATGGATCAATTATCTTATCATTCTATTTTCTTTTGGAATGATATTAATGAGTTGTAAAACAAATGAAACGAAAAATCCAAATGAAAGAGAAAAGTATATTATTCCCGATTCATTGTTGAAAAAAATAAATATTGAGACAGTACAAAAATGCCCATTAGTAAATGCAATTACCTTAACCGGAAGTGTTGATTTTGATCAGGATCATCAGGTGAATATTTTCCCTTTGGTGAGTGGTAATGTGCAGGACGTAAAAGTGCAATTGGGTGATTATGTTACGGCCGGGCAGGTATTGGCAACCGTAAAAAGCAGTGAGATGGCAGGTTACAGCAACAGCCTGATCATAGCTGAGACCAATGTTACTGCTACTAAAAAACAATTAGATGCAGCCAAAGATCTTTTTTCGAGCGGATTGTCTTCTCAATTAGATGTAACCACTGCGCAGGTAAATTACGATCAGGCATTATCACAATTGGAAATGGCAAAAAGGATCCTGAAGATCAATGGTAATAATACGCAGGGAGATTTTGTTGTGAAAGCACCTATCAATGGTTTTATTGTTCAGAAGAATATCACGAACAATATGGCACTTCGGGCAGATAACGGCAGCAATATCTTTACCATTTCTGACCTGAAAGATGTATGGGTACAAGCTAATGTGTACGAATCGAATATCAGCAAAATTCATTTAGGCGATTCGGTATATATAACAACGCTCTCCTATCCAGATCGTACATTTAAAGGAAAAATCGATAAACTGATCAATGTGTTGGATCCTACCAATAAAGTAATGAAAGTGCGGATCGTTTTATCAAATTCTGATTATGCTTTAAAGCCGTTAATGTTCACAAGTGTTAATGTTATAGATAAACACAATCAGGAATCTATCTGTATTTCCAAGAATGCTTTAATATTTGATCACAGCCAATATTTTGTTTTAAAGTATAATGGCAAAGGCAATGCAGATATAACCCCAGTAACAGTTACCAGTGTTTTTGGCGATAAAGTTTATTTATCGCAGGGTGTAACCGTTGGCGATCAGATTATTGCATCAGAAGCAATTTTGATATACGAAGCTTTAAACAATTAGAAGGCTCAAAAAACAAATTAATTCCTTTTTTAAATTTATATAATGATCAAGGTATTAAAAAGCGTGATTGCATTCTCGCTGAAGAATAGATATTTAATTATATCGCTTTCCTTTTTATTAGTTATAGTTGGAGTAATTACATTCAGGAATATGCCCATTGAAGCATTTCCGGATGTAACCAATACCGAAATAAGTGTTATCACACAATGGCCGGGAAGAAGCGCGGAAGAAGTTGAAAAATTTGTAACTATCCCTATTGAAATTGCATTGAACCCTGTCCAGCAAAAAATTAGCTTACGCTCTACTTCCATCTTTGGTTTGTCGTATGTAAAATTAATTTTTGATGATGAAGTAAAAGACCCGCAGGCAAGACAGCAAGTGATGAATCTTTTGCAAAATGCAACACTTCCGGCAGGTATTCTTCCTTCGGTACAACCACCAACAGGCCCAACAGGAGAAGTATACAGATATACTTTGAGAAGTACGGTAAGAGATGTTCGTGAATTAAAAACAATTCAGGATTGGGTAATTGACAGAAGATTAAGGGCTGTACCCGGTGTTGGGGATGTGGTGAGTTTTGGGGGTAAAACAAAAACTTATGAGATAAAAGTTAATCCGGGGAAATTAACTTCATTAGGGATCACACCTTTAGATGTTTTTACTGCCGTACAAAAAACAAATATCAATATTGGCGGCGATATTATTATTGAAAATAATCAGGCTTATGTCGTAAGAGGCATTGGTTTGTTGAATGATATCAACGAAATAAAGAACATCATCATTATGAATAATAATGGTGTGCCTATTTTAGTAAAAGATGTTGCCGAAGTAGAAATTTCGAATGTACCGAGATTAGGTTGGGTTGCCCGTGCAGATGGTTTAAAAGATTCAACAGGCAAAAGAAATATTACCGATGAAGCTGATGTTGTTGAAGCCATTGTTTTAATGCGCAAAGGAGAAAACCCTTCTAAAGTCGTTGAGGCAATTAAAAAACAAATCAATAAATTAAATGAAGTTGTTTTACCTGCCGATACAAAAATCGTTTCGTATTACGACCGGTCAGATTTAATTGAATATGCAACGCATACAGTTTTACATAATTTAGTGGAAGGGATTTTATTGGTGACTTTGCTGGTATCGTTATTTATGTTTAACTGGCGTACAACATTAATAGTTTCCATCATTATTCCAATGGCATTGTTGTTTGCCTTTATTTGTTTAAGCTTGATGGGAATGAGCGCCAACCTGCTTTCTTTGGGTGCAGTTGATTTTGGTATCATCATAGATGGTGCAGTGGTAATGGTGGAGGGAATGTTTGTGATATTAGATACGAAGTCAATGGAAATGGGAATGGCAAGATTTAATAAAATTGCCAAATTAGGATTAATCAAAAATCACGGTGCACAATTAGGTAAAGCCATTTTCTTTGCGAAAGTTATTATCATTACAGGTCTCCTGCCCATTTTCGCTTTCCAAAAAGTTGAAGGGAAAATGTTCTCACCTTTGGCTTATACCTTAGGTTTTGCATTATTAGGTGCATTGATTACAACGCTTACCTTGGTTCCTGTATTAATTAGTTTATTATTGAACAAAAATGTTCACGAAAAACATAATCCCTTTGTGCATCATCTCACCGGTTTTATGTTAAATGGGTTTACAAGAGCATTTAAACATAGAAAATTAATTATCCCATTATCATTAATCGTTATGGTTATTGGTATCTACTCATTCAAATATTTAGGTTCAGAATTTTTGCCTGAATTAAACGAAGGTTCTATCTGGCTTCGCATCCAAACACCGTACAGTATTTCTTTAGATAAATCTGTTGAAATATCTACTAAGGCAAGAAAAATATTAATTGAATTCCCTCAGGTGAAATACTGTGTTTCACAAACTGGCAGACCTGATGATGGAACCGATGTTGCAGGATTTTATAACAATGAGTTTTCTGTAATGCTTTATCCTGAATCAGAATGGGAACCAAAAATGTCTAAAGAAGAATTGATAGACAAGATGAATGAGAAATTATCTGTATTGCCGGGTGTTAATCTCAATTTCTCGCAACCGATCATGGATAATGTAGAAGAAGCTGTTTCGGGTGTTAAAGGGTCTATCTGCGTAAAAGTGTATGGCGACTCTTTAAATTATATGGAATCAAAAGTAGATGAAGTTTATACCATTCTTAAAGGTGTAAAAGGAATAGAAGATTTGGGTGTTATCCATAATATCGGGCAACCGGAATTAGATATTAATCTCGATCAGCAAAAGTTAGCATTATATGGTGTTGCAACTGCCGATGCCAATTCTGTTGTATCAATGGCCATTGGAGGCTTGCCTGCATCAACTTTATACGAAGGCATTAAAACATTTGATATCAGAATCCGTCTTCCGCAAGAATTCAGAAAAAGCCCAGCCGATATTGGCAACCTCTTAGTACCCACTCAAAGTGGATCGAAAGTGCCCATTAAAGAGCTTGCAGATATTAGCAGGAAGACAGGTCCATGCCTGATTTTCAGAGATGATAATGAGAGATATTCCGCTGTTAAATTCTCAGTACGTGGCAGGGACATGGGAAGTACTATTGCAGAAGCACAAGAAAAAGTAAATAAAGCTGTGAATCTGAAAAGAGGTTATACGATGGCATGGCAAGGCGATTTCGAAAATCAACAAAGGGCCGAAACAAGATTAGCACAGGTTGTTCCAATAAGTTTGTTTTTGATTTTCTTATTGTTATTTACCATGTTTGGTAATTTAAAAGATGCAGGCTTGGTATTCTTAAATGTACCTTTTGCAATTGTGGGTGGTATTGTTGCATTACATATTACCGGAACGAACTTCAGTATTTCTGCGGGTATCGGTTTCATTGCATTGTTTGGTATCTGTATTCAGGATGGTGTACTGTTAATCACTGTATTTAAACAAAATATCGAGAAAATAAAAGGGCAATCCAACTCTTTATACAGTGCCATTAAATTAGGTGTCAATTCAAGGATTCGTCCCGTAATGATGACCGCAATGATGGCTGCCATTGGTTTATTGCCTGCCGCTATTTCTCATGGTATTGGATCGGAAAGCTCCAGACCATTAGCACGTGTAGTGATCGGAGGTATCCTTTGTGCCATGATCTTTTCATTATGGGTATTCCCGTTGATATTTGCATGGAGTTATAAGAATATTGATGAGAAATTCAAAACGCATTTTATGGACGAGGAATTAACCCGAGAAGATCTTCCATTAAAAAACGATTATTATTAAAACAAGTTAGTTATCCCAACTTTCTTCGACTGACTAAAGCTGTAAAAAATAACCTCAATTTTATTGAGGTTATTTTTTTTATTTTCTAATCCTAATCATATACCAAAAACAAGTTAATCCTTTGTTGAAGTAATAGATAAGTGTTTAAACAGCATCTTATTGTGATTTGAGCCAATTTTAGAAAGAATGTTCATTTTTAATGTACTTTACAATCAAATTTTCAATTTCACCAGAAAAGTTATTTCTATTCAGGAATTGATTTCGTTTATTGAAAAGAGATGCTACACTATATTTCTAAACAATTAAGATGCTTAAAGTTCTAAAAAGTATTATCGCATTCTCCCTTAAAAATAAATACCTGATCATATTTTCATTCGGTGCATTAATGGTCATTGGCATTGTTACTTTTAAAAATATGCCGATCGAAGCATTCCCTGACGTAACCAATACCGAAATAAGTATCATCACACAGTGGTCGGGAAGAAGTGCAGAAGAAGTTGAAAAGTTCATAACGATCCCCATCGAAATTGCCTTGAATCCTGTCCAGCAAAAAATAAGTTTACGTTCTACTTCCATCTTTGGATTGTCGTATGTAAAATTGATTTTTGCAGATGAAGTAAAAGATCCGCAGGCAAGGCAACAAGTGATGAATTTGTTACAAAATGCAACACTTCCTCCAAGTATTCAACCCTCCGTACAACCACCAACAGGTCCAACAGGGGAGATTTTCCGATATACTTTAAGAAGTTCTTTCAGAGACGTAAGAGAATTAAAAACCATGCAGGATTGGGTGATTGACAGAAGACTGAGAGCTGTACCCGGTGTTGGTGATGTTGTAAGTTTTGGCGGTAAAACAAAAACCTATGAAATAAAAGTTAGCCCACAAAGATTAACTTCTTTAGGTATCACTCCTCTTGATGTTTTTACTGCAGTTCAAAAAACAAATATCAATATCGGTGGGGATATCATCATCCAAAATAATCAGGCTTATGTGGTAAGGGGGATTGGTTTGTTGAATGACATCAACGAAATAAAGAACATCATCATCACCAACAATAATGGTGTGCCTGTTTTAGTAAAAGATGTTGCGGAAGTTGAAATATCGAATGTTCCAAGATTAGGTTGGGTTGCCCGAACTAATGCATTAAATGATAAAGATGGTAAAAAAATAATTACTGACGAACCAGATGTCGTGGAAGCAATTGTTCTAATGCGTAAAGGTGAGAATCCAACAAAAGTAATTGAAGCAGTAAAGGATCAAATTGATGATCTTAATGCCCAAGTTTTACCTACAGACACAAAGATCGTTCCTTATTACGATCGTACTGATCTAATTGAATTTGCAACACATACAGTATTGCATAATTTAATTGAAGGATTATTGTTTGTTACTTTGATTGTATCCTTATTCATGTTCAATTGGCGCACTACTTTAATTGTTTCGATTATTATTCCTATCTCATTGTTGTTCTCATTTATCTGTTTAAGCCTGATGGGAATGAGTGCCAACTTATTATCATTAGGTGCGATCGATTTTGGTATCATCATAGATGGCGCAGTGGTAATGGTGGAAGGCATTTATGTAATACTTGACAATAAAGCCAAAGAATTAGGAATGGAAAGATTCAATAAGCTTTCTAAACTTGGCTTAGTAAAAAATGAAGCTGCCAAAGTGGGTAAAGCTATCTTTTTTGCAAAATTAATTATCATCACAGGACTGCTCCCCATTTTTGCTTTTCAAAAAGTGGAAGGGAAAATGTTCTCTCCGTTAGCGTACACATTGGGTTTTGCCTTAATAGGTTCATTGATCGCGACTTTAACATTGGTTCCGGTATTAATAAATTTATTATTGAATAAAAATGTTCATGAAAAACATAATCCGATTGTACATCATCTAATTGGATTTATGCTGAATGGGTTTACTTCATCCTTCAAAAATCGAAAGCTGGTCATTCCATTTGCTTTTGTAATAATGGCTTTGGGAATCTATTCGTTTAAATTTCTTGGTTCTGAATTTTTACCCGAATTAAACGAAGGCTCTATTTATATCCGTATTCAAACACCATATAGTATTTCTTTGGAGAAATCGGTTGAAATGTCGGAGAAAGCAAGAAAAATCATCGCGAAATTTCCTCAGGTAAAATATTGTGTATCACAAACAGGAAGACCTGATGATGGAACAGATGTAGCAGGATTTTACAATAACGAATTTTCTGTGATGTTATATCCTGAGGATGACTGGAAACCGAAAATTTCGAAGGACGAGTTAATTGGAGAAATGAATAATAAACTTTCAGTATTACCGGGTATCGCTCTTAACTTCTCCCAACCAATCATGGATAATGTAGAAGAAGCCGTATCGGGTGTTAAAGGTTCTATTTGTGTAAAGATCTATGGAGATTCACTGAACTATATGGAAAGTAAAATGGATGCAGTATTTAAAATTTTAAGAACTGTAAGAGGTATTGAAGATTTAGGTGTGATTCATAATATTGGTCAGCCGGAATTAGATATTAATCTCGATCAACAAAAAATGGCGATCTATGGTGTATCAACTGCTGATGCTAATTCAGTAGTTGCCATGGCCATTGGCGGATTGCCTGCATCAACTTTATATGAAGGCATCAGAACTTTTGATATCAGAATAAGAATGTCGGAACAATTCAGGAAGACACCGGATGATATTGGCAATTTGCTGGTACCCACTCAAAGCGGTTCAAAAGTACCCATTAAAGAAATTGCCGAAATTTCGCAACAAACCGGGCCATGTTTAATTTTCAGAGATGATAATAAAAGATATTCTGCCGTGAAATTTTCAGTTCGGGACAGGGATATGGGAAGTACCATCAAAGAAGCACAACAAAAAGTAAATGAAGCGGTACAATTAAAAAGAGGCTATTCGATGGCATGGCAAGGAGATTTTGAAAATCAACAACGAGCACAAAAAAGATTAATTCAGGTTGTTCCCATCAGTTTGTTCTTAATTTTTCTTTTACTATTTACCATGTTTGGCAATTTAAAAGATGCAGGATTGGTTTTTTTAAATGTTCCTTTTGCAATAGTAGGTGGTATCGTTGCACTGTTATTAACCGGAACCAACTTTAGCATTTCTGCCGGTATCGGCTTCATCGCATTATTCGGTATTTGTATTTTGGAAGGCGTTTTATTGATCACGGTATTCAAACAGAATATTGAAAAAATTAAAGGGCAATCGAACTCTTTATACGCTGCTATTAAAATGGGCGTGAATACGATGATCCGTCCGGTTATGATGACTGCATTGATGGCTGCCATTGGGTTATTACCTGCTGCAATATCACATGGTATCGGCTCCGAAAGTTCAAGACCATTGGCGCGTGTAGTGATTGGTGGTATTCTTTGTGCAATGATATTTTCATTGTGGGTATTTCCATTAATATTTGCATGGAGCTATAAAAATATTGATGAGAAATTTAAAACACATTTTATGGATGAGGAATTAACCAGAGAAGACCCTCCTTTCCCATTGAAAAATGATTATTATTAGAATATATCATCCGCTATTAACTAACTCCAACAATTATTGGAGTTAGTTAATTTTAATGTGTACCAGATATAAATCATATTACTTCCCTTCAACATTATTCGTTTTACTTCAACTCTTAGTCATACTTCTCTAACCATTACTGATTTTACATGAAGCTTATTTTCTTTTTCCATTCCTAAAAGACCGTAAAGATTTAATTATTCAGATACTATCATTGCCATATTTGGCTAAACGAATGGCTAAAAATGCAACAATAATGTAATAATAAATTACAGATTATGAAGTTCATGCCCCTATTTTTGCACACCGAAATTTAGATGAAATTAATTGCAACGATATTGTATTTCTTGGCAGCAACGGCTACCAGTTTGGCGCAGGACACTTTATTGTCTGCATCAAAAAAATATTCCATTCATGCACAGGCAACGGTGATACCGCAATACCATTTTAATTTTCATGCACCTTATACAGGAGATAACAGTCTATTACCCAGTGAACCGGTCGCAACATCAATGACTACTACCGTTTTCTTTGCATACAAACCATTTAAAAACACTTATTTCGTATTCAATCCTGAAGCCGCTGGCGGAAAAGGATTGAGTAGCACATTAGGACTAGCTGGATATCCTAACGGTGAAATTTATCGTGTAGGAGACCCGGCTTTGCGGCCATTTATTGCACGATTATACATTGAACAACAATTTCCATTATCTGACAGAAAAGAAAATGTCGATGACGATCTAAATCAAATAAAAGAAACAAGGCATAAAGATTATATTTCCATCTTAGCGGGAAAATTCAGTACTTCCGATTTTTTTGATGCATCAGAAATAAGTAACGATCCGCGAACACAATTTTTTAATTGGAGTTTGATGGGTAGCGGTGCATGGGATTATCCTGCCAACACAAGAGGTTATACCATGGGGACTGTTTTGCAATTTTTCTATCACGATTATCAGATCCGTGCCGCTTTAACCACGGTTCCAACAGAAGCAAATGGACCCGATCTTCAATTTAAATGGAATCAAGCAATGGGTACGATGTTAGAGTTTTCAAAACAGAATTTATTTTATAAGAATGAAAATATTCATGTGGATGCAACCGTCGGTTTTTTTCTAAATAAAGCCAGGATGGGTAATTATGATCTTGCGATACAACAAGGTCAGTACAATAGCATGACTCCTGATATCACAACAACAAGAGAATATGGCAGGGCAAAAAAAGGCTGGTATATCAGCTTAGATAATCATTTTAATCAATTTCATTATTATATCAATTATAGCAGAAACGACGGACAAAATGAAACTTGGGCGTTCACAGAAATCGACAGAAGTTTTTCAACCGGTATTCGCTTTGATGGTGATATGTGGAGAAGAAAGAGCGATCATTTAGGATTGGCATTTGTTGCAAATGGATTATCTGATCAACATAAAAACTATCTGGCTGCAGGTGGATTAGGTTTTATTATCGGTGATGGGAAATTAAACTATGGCTCAGAACAAATAATTGAACTGTATTATTCTTGGAATGTGACAAAGAAATTATTTATCAGCCCGGATTATCAATTCATTGTAAATCCCGCATACAATAAAGATCGGGGTCCTGTTCATGTAGTGGCTTTACGACTTCATTACGAATTATAATACAGTATTACACTGCAAAAGATGTTCCGCAGCCGCAGGTCTTACTGGCATTCGGATTGCTGAAAGTGAATCCTCTACTGTTCAATCCACCCTGCCAATCAATTTCCATTCCGTATAAATAGAGTTCGTGACTTTTATTCATCACAAAAGTTATGGATTCGAATTCATAAACTTCATCATCTGCTTGCGGTACTTCAAAACCCAGCACATAAGTCATACCACTGCATCCGCCACCTTTAACACCAACACGAAGTTTTTGGTTTGTATCAAAATTATCTTCATTCATCAATCTTTTCAACTCATTAATGGCTGAAATAGTAAATGAAACCGGTGCTTTTACTGCTGTTTCCATAATCTTTAAATAATAGCACAAAAGTACGAATCAATTCATGTAGAAAAAACAGGTATTATTTTCGGGAAAGGAAAAGAATATCTACTGTATGTTTCAGTTATTTTTGTAAAAACTCGATCTGATGGATACTTTAAGTATTTTTTTTACGGTTAGTATTGTAATATTCACGATTGGCTCGTTCTTTATTTTGTTCAAATGGAATAAAAAAAACAAGACTAAGGAAACACCCGAAAAAATATCTTCTCTTTCACATCAAATGCAGTTGCAGGCTTATGAAAGATTAACGCTATTGGTTGACAGGGTCGCATTGCCCAATCTTATTTCCCGAATGAATCAAAGCGGATTAAGTGCCAAAGAAATGCAACTGCTGTTGATACAAACCATCAAGCAGGAATTTGATTATAATATTACACAACAGATTTACGTCAGTGCCGAAGCATGGAATGCCGTTAAAAATCTCAAAGAACAAACCATGCTGATCATCAATCAATTTTCAAGCACATTGCCACAAGAAGCCACAGGTGCTGATCTGAACAAATTATTATTGGAATATTTGATGAATGATGAAAAGGGAAATCTCCATGAATTAGTGGGTGAAGCCATCAGCTATGAAGCCAGAAAGCTTTTGTAGCATGACTTCTGTCATCTTCTTCTCTGACTTAATCAATACTTTTACCAAAGAAAAATTGCTGTATGTCCGACAAAAAAATATTTACCGATTCAGGAATTGAGATCAAAGAAGTTTATTCACCATCAACTGTCAATCATCAAGCGTCAACAGAATTACCGGGTGAATTTCCTTATACACGTGGTGTGCAACCGGATATGTATCGCGGAAAGATGTGGACGATGCGTCAATACGCAGGTTTCTCTACGGCAGAAGAAAGCAATAAACGTTACCACTATTTATTATCACAGGGAGTAAGCGGATTAAGTGTTGCCTTTGACCTTCCCACTCAGATCGGTTACGACAGCGATCATGAATTATCAGAAGGGGAAGTGGGCAAAGTGGGTGTTGCGATTGACAGCATTGAAGACATGGAACGATTGTTTAAAGACATTAAGCTTGAAAATGTTTCTACTTCCATGACCATTAATTCAACCGGATTTATTTTGTTGGCTTTTTATGTTGCCTTGGCAAAGAAACAAGGAGCCGATCTCAAAAAAATTTCAGGAACCATTCAGAATGATATTTTAAAGGAATACGCAGCGAGAGGAACTTATATCTATCCGCCAAAAGCTTCTATGCGCATCATCACTGATATTTTTGAATGGTGTGCCAAAGATCTGCCGAAATGGAATACCATTTCTATTTCAGGTTATCATATCAGAGAAGCAGGAAGTACTGCTGTGCAGGAAATCGCATTCACACTCAGTAATGGCAAAGCTTATGTAAAAGCTGCATTGGATAAGGGTTTGGACATCAATATTTTTGGCAAACGCCTCTCCTTCTTTTTCAATGCACACAATAATTTATTTGAGGAAATTGCAAAGTTTCGTGCTGCCAGAAGAATGTGGGCAAAGATAATGAAGGACTTAGGTGCAACAGATGAAAAAGCAATGATGCTTCGTTTTCATACACAAACAGGCGGTGCCACATTAACTGCCCAACAACCATTGAATAATATTTGCAGAGTTACCATTCAAACAATGGCTGCTGTTTTAGGTGGCACACAAAGTTTACATACAAACGGATATGATGAAGCTTTGAGCTTACCAACTGAACAAGCCGCAAGAATTGCTTTGAGAACGCAACAGATCGTTGCATTTGAAAGTGGTGCACCCGATACTGTTGATCCATTGGCAGGAAGTTATTTTATAGAAAATCTGACTGATGAAGTAGAACAAAAAGCATGGGAATTGGTAAACAAAATAGATGCAATGGGTGGTAGCGTCAACGCCATCGAACAAGGTTTCATGCAGGATGAAATTGCACGAAGTGCATACGAATATCAACGCAATATTGAAAACGGAAGTAAGATCATTGTAGGTGTAAATAAATTTACTGTTGATAAAGAAGAACCCATTCCAGGTTTTAAAATTGATGACAGCATCAGACAATTACAAATAGAAAAACTGAATAAACTGAGAAGCAAAAGAGATAATGGCAAAGTGAATGAATGTCTGCAAAGCATTACTGCAGCTGCAAAAGGCGGAACCAACCTTATGCCATTAGTAATAGCTGCAGTTGAAAATTATTGTACGCTGGGTGAAATATCAGATACTTTAAGAAGAGTATTTGGCGAGTATAAATAATACCAAAAAATCATTTAATAAAAAAGAATGGGTGCATTAAAATGCATCCATTCTTTTCTACTTATTTAGTAGCCACCGTTTTTTCATCTAAAAAAGCGAATAAAGAAATAAGTTGTTGCGGGTCTTTTGAATTCAATTTATGCTTGGATGTATAATCATCAATATAATTGGCATATTGAGGAAGGCTTTTCTTAATGGAACTGACAGTTGAACTGATATCAGTTATCTTATTTTCTTTCACCTCATACACATACAACTGCTGCATTAATGAAAACTCTCTCTCACGTGCACCGCCGTAACTATAACTTTCGTTTATCTTTTTTTGCTCCCATCTTAACAATTGAAGTCCTTGCCCTTCATATAAAACTTCATAAAAAGTATTGGCATCCTTTTTTTCAACAATCGGATAGCCGCATTTGAAATGAACCTTGTCAAAGTTGCCCTTTTCATTTTTATAGGTGATCATAAATTCTTCTACGGGCTCAGAAACAATGAATATCTGATTGTATTTGCTGAAAAAAAGTTTATTTTCAAATAAAGAGAAATTCATCAATGAGTCTTTGAACTCTTTACCGTTTTTGAATTTAACCACACCGGAACCCCAGTCTTCTTTGAACATAGGCGTTCCTTTTACATCTTCTTCCCCGGCGTTTTTTATCTTATTGCCTGAATTATCATAAAATTCATAGTACTTATTAGCGGCTCCATCATTACCCGCAAGTTTACCGGAAGCGATCTGTGCATCAATTTTGGCAGCAGCAAAACAAAACAGTGCCATTAAAAGCGTTTTCATAACATGAAATTTTGTTCCCCTAAAATTAAAACATAAAACCATGTTCGCCCTGATTTAAATAGAATAAATGTATAAGCGGCTCTGCCTGTTTACCGAAAGGCAAAAATTAATGTATTTTCAAAAATATTTCTCAGCAATACAGAAGCATCATAATTATAACAATATGGAAATAAAAGAAAATTTCATTCACCACGTCTATTTCTGGATGCACCATCCAGACAATCGAGAGGAGCGAAATGCTTTGCTAACAGGCTTACAAAAACTGAGTACAGTGCCCGTTATACAGGCATTTCACATTGGCATCGCTGCTACCACTAACAGGGACGTGATAGAAACATCTTATAGTTTTTCCTGGCTTGCTGTCTTCAACAGCTTAGAAGATCAAGAAATGTATCAAACACATCGGATACATCTTGAATTCATAAAAGATTGCAGTCATTTATGGAATAAAGTGATTGTGTATGATTCAATCAAGGCATAGATATCAGTAAGTATCAAAGTTGAAACTTTAATACTTACTGATTTGTATTAGAACCGATCAGCAATTGAAAGATCGTAAACAATACGTCAATGATGGCTAATACAAAAATCAGCCTTGTCATTTTGTTTTGTATTTTTTTTGAAGCAAGACTTTTTCGGCTGTTTGAATGTCTTAATTCCACGGTATCAAAATACACCCACTGATACAATTTCCAGTATTGCCGTTTATGAATTTGAAAGTGCAATGCTTTTGTGATGATCAGGCTGATAATGAATAAATGCAGATAGTTAAGATTGTTTAAAATCGTACTCAGTATAGAATCAATAAAACTGTTCATACTTTTTTAGTTAGGTTTTAAAAATGTATTGCTCAAAATAAATACATGGTCATGTATATTTCCGTCAGGGTATTTACAGAAATATTGTAGCAAAAACCCGTGGATATTTGTAATAATAGCAGTGCAAATCAGAAATATTTTCTACATTCATCTTTCAACCCTACTGCTATTATGTTCAAAAAAATCTTTCGCATTGCGCTCATTGTCATTGCGGTGATCGCTGTATTATTTTTCAGTATTGCTCCAAACTATATCGACAGGTCAATGAACAAGACCATTCACAGTTTAACGGATGCTGATAAAGTAAGCTGGTACGATTCAATCCCATTCATTGCTGATCTGCATTGTGATGCATTGTTGTGGGACAGGGATCTATTAAAGCATCACAACTATGGTTCTGTTGATATTCCGAGAATGCAGCAAGCCAATGAAGCTTTTCAGGTATTTACGATCGTAAGTAAGACACCGCGTGGCATTAATTATGATATGAATACTGATAAAACCGATCAGGTCGCTTTATTAAGTTTTGCGCAGCTGCAACCTGTTGCAGATTGGTTCAGCATCAAAGCAAGAGCCTTACATCAATGTGAACGTTTACACAAATTTGCAGCAAAATCAAACGGAGAATTTCGTGTCATCACCGATCAGGAAGAATTAAAACAATTTATTGAAGAGAGAAGCAAGAACAGAGCATTGACTTCAGGCATGTTGGGTTTGGAAGGTGCCCATTGTTTGGAAAATGATATCAATAATCTCGATACATTTTATAAAGCCGGTGTACGTTATATAGGCCTCACCCATTTTTTTGACAACGAATGGGGCGCATCAGCACATGGTGTAAGTAAAGCGGGCATCACCGAAAAGGGAAAAGCTTTATTGAAGAAGATGGAAGAAAAACATATCATCATTGATATTGCACATGCATCACCTAAATTAATTGATGATATTTTTGCGAATACAACAGGTCCGATTATTTTATCGCATGGCGGAACAAAAGGAACTTGTGATAATGTGCGGAATTTATCGGATGCACAAATCGCAGAAGTAGGCAGGAGAAACGGATTGATCGGAATCGGTATGTGGGAGAAAGCAGTTTGCGGCACGAATGCCGAAGCAACAGCCAAAGCCATCAAATATGTGGCAGATAAAATTGGTGTTGATAAAGTTGCCATGGGCTCTGATTTTGACGGTGCCATTGAGGCCAGTTACGATATCACTGGATTTGAAGCAGTGGTAAAAGCATTGCTGAATGAAGGTTTCAGCAGGCCCGATATTGAAAAGATCATGGGCGGCAATGTGCGTGATTTCTTTTTACGAAACCTGCCTGCAAAATAAAATATCAATCCCTAATCTTTTTGAAATGAAAAAAACATTCATTGTAGCACTCCTTGTTTTATTTGCGATTAGTTTTAATTCATTCATCCAAAAACAACAACGTGTCCTTGTATTCTCCAAAACATTGGTTTACCATCACAATTCAATCGCAGCAGGCAATATCGCCATCCAAAAATTGGGTGCTGAAAATGATTTTGCGGTGGATACATCAACCGATGCCTCTCTTTTTAATCCCGAAAGTTTAAGAAAGTACAATGCCGTTATTTTTCTTTCCACCACAGGTGATGTTTTGAATGAAGATCAACAAAGGGCTTTTGAAAATTTCATTCAACAGGGTGGCGGATTTGTTGGTATTCATGCTGCAACCGATACGGAATACGACTGGCCTTGGTATAATAAATTAGTGGGTGCTTATTTTAAAAGTCATCCTAAACAACAGAATGCAGTTTTGCATGTTACCGATACAACATTCATTGCAACCAAACATTTACCGCATGAATGGAAACGATGGGACGAATGGTACAATTTCAAGTCCCTGCAATTAGAAGGTTTGCATATCTTACTGACCATTGATGAAAAAAGTTATACGGGTGGTAAGAATGGCCATTTTCATCCGATGAGTTGGTATCATGAATTTGATGGTGGCAGGGCTTTTTATACTGAATTAGGACATACCGATGAATCTTTTTCAGAGCCTTTCTTTTTGCAACATTTGTTAGGTGGGATTCAATATGCGATCGGTAAATAAATTTATAGGATTAGGTAGAATGTACGCAAAGAATAATAAAAGGTTTGGTTATAACTAAATATATTAGTAATTTGAAGTCTAAATTATTTAGTTATGTTTAAAGGAATCAATGCGATAGAGTTTTCAAAACAGTTTAATACCA
>CAIVCF010000131.1 GCA_903904335.1 uncultured Chitinophagaceae bacterium
AGGGTCTTATAACGTAAAAGCTTTACAAGAAAATTGTAAAGCTTTTACGAAAATTCTTTGCCGCTGTATTTTAGATTGAAATTCCTTCTACCTTAAATCTGATGATGCCGGTTGGCGCCTGCACTTCAGCCACTTCGCCAATAGCTTTGCCTAACAAGCCTTTGCCAATGGGTGATGATGCGGATATCTTTCCTGCTTTCAGGTCAGCTTCTTTTTCTCCAACAATTTGATAAGTAATTGTTTTTTTGGTACCAAGATTGGTTATCGTCACTTTCGTCAGCACGGCCACTTTACTGGTATCAATAGAATTAGGATCAACGATTTTAGCAGTTGAAATAATGCCTTCCAATTGTTTAATTCTGGCTTCGAGCATGCCTTGTGCTTCTTTAGCAGCATCGTATTCAGCATTTTCTTTGAGGTCACCTTTTTCTCTGGCTTCTGCAATAGCTCTGGAAGCAGCCGGACGGTCAATGCCCTTCATGCGCTGTAATTCTTCCCTCATTTTTTCAAACGTCTCTTTAGTTACGTATTCACTCATGATCTTTGGTTTAAAAGAGATAAAAAAAATACAACGCCACATCTCGTGCGGCGTTGCAGTAAATACAAATATATAAATTATAAATCTGAAAAAAAAGTTTTTGAGCCGGGCTTTTTTGCAAGAATCAGGCTATTGTTGCGTCGCACTCGTGTACGTTCTGATCTTTATTCAGCAAATAAGAGAACTCACATTCCCAATTTCCACAACAACACTTTTGCCATCTTATAAAATGCTTCATGACTATATCCTGCAATATGCGGTGTGATAATTACATTTTGCATATTGAGCAATTCATTCAGTTGTTCTTTTTCACCTTCAGAATAAGTTGCTAATTTTTCATTCTCCAACACATCAATCCCTGCGGCTTTTATATTTTTATTTTTCAATGCCCGAATTAGTGCTGCTGTATCCGTTACTTTTCCCCTGCACATATTTAAAAAATAAGGCTGCCTTTCCAAAGCATTAAAAAATGCATCATTGGCAAAATGAAAAGTTTCATCCGTTAACGGCACATGCAAACTGATCACATCAGCATAACGCGCAATTTGCTCGGGTTGTGCTTCGCGAATAAATCCTTTTGCAAACCCTTCTTTGTATTTATCATAAGCCAGAACAGTTACATCAAAGGATGATAATAGTTTTGCAAATGCACTGCCGGTATTGCCAAATCCAATGATACCAACGGTTTTGCCACTTAGCTCATCCCCTTTATTATTATCACGTTCCCATTTACCTTCTTTAATTTCTTGTTGACTGATCGAAATATTATGCATCAAACTTAAGAGTAACCCCAAAGTATGTTCTGCTACTGCATTACGATTCCCTTCAGGACTATTGATGCATTGAATCCCTTTGCTTTCTGCATAAGCCACATCTATCTGATCCATACCGCTGCCTAATCTTCCAATCCATTTTAATTCTGTGGCGCAATCGATCATTTCTTTATCTATGACAACTCTTGTTGTTGCCACAAGACCTTCTGCATTTTTAATCAATTCTTTTAATTGTTCATGTTTAACAGAAGGTTCATACAATACTTCATAACCATTGCTGCGGAAGGTTTCTATGAGATACTCATGTGTTTTTCCTGTGATAATTACTTTCTTCATCTCATCCTGAATGTTAATGCTGCAAAATCGCCGACGCTTAATTGCTCAGCCCGTTTATTAAAAATTTCATCTTTCATTACATCATCATCAAACAAGCTTTTTGTTGCATTACGCAAAGTCTTTCTTCTTTGATTGAAGGATGCTTTTACCAATTGAACAAATACTTTTTCGCTCTTCACTTCATAACGCGTTTTTCTGCGTTCCAATTTTATCACACCACTCATAACTTTCGGCGGAGGGTTAAAACTTTCAGGTGGCACATCAAACAAATATTCCACATCGTAAAAAGCCTGAATCAAAATACTGATGATGCCGTAAATTTTATTACCCGGTTTTGATGCCACTCTTTCTGCTACTTCTTTTTGAAACATGCCAATTACTATCGGCACTTGTTCTTTCCAATCCAAAATTTTAAAAAGGATCTGCGAAGATATATTATATGGAAAATTACCAACTACTGTAAACTCATTTTCAAAAGGTGCATCCATGTCCAAAATACTATGATGAATAAGCTTCCCTCGAATAGCAGGATAAGTTGCTTCCAGATAATTTACTTTTTCAGCATCCAATTCCACCGCTTTAAAATCAATATCGTTCAAAGGCAATAAATACTTGGTCAAAGCGCCGCCTCCGGGTCCCACCTCCAGCAACTGCTGCAGGATATTCTTCTGCAATTCAGCAACAATTTGTTTGCAAATATTTTCATCTTTCAGAAAATGCTGGCCAAGTGATTTCTTGAGTATGTACTGCATCGGCTCAAAAGTAACAAAATCAAAGGCTGCATCTCATGCTTTGTTCTTATTTTTGACGGATATAAAAATTAAGAATGAGCAACGAATTGCAAAAGCCTGTTATCGGTTTTACCTGCGGCGACCTGAACGGTATCGGCATAGAACTGATCATTAAAGCACTGACTGACCACAGAATTCTTGAAATGTGCATTCCTGTTGTATTTGCGAGCAATAAAAGCATCAACTTCTATCGCAAGAGTTTACCCGACATCAATTTTGCGTATAACAGTACCAAAGAATTCAATAAACTCAGTCATAAACAGATCAATGTTTTTAATTGTTGGGAAGAAGAGGTGGCTATTAATCCGGGTATTTTAAACGAGACCGGTGGTAAGTATGCATTGCTTTCTTTGCAACAGGCAGTAAAAGCTTTGAAAGATAAAAATATTGATGCATTGGTTACTGCACCTATTCATAAAAAAAATATTCAATCAGCAGAATTCAACTACAGCGGGCATACACCTTATTTAAAAGCAGAATTTGGTGTTAATGATGTGGTGATGCTGATGGTTGCTGACAATATGCGCATCGGTTTGGTAACTGAACATGTTCCGGTGAGTGAGATTGCAAAACATATCACCAAAGAAAGTATTGTCAGCAAACTAAAGATCATCAACAGTAGTTTACAAAAAGATTTTGGGG
>CAIVCF010000132.1 GCA_903904335.1 uncultured Chitinophagaceae bacterium
AACTCCGCCAACAGGTTATACCTATTCTTATTATATTATTTGATCAAATTTACCTTTGATTTACCAGCAATTCTTAATTTGTTTACTTAGACTGCTCCTAAAACGGGTTAACGCTTTATTTTGGTTTCTTTATTACTTGCTTCGGGCCAATAATCAGTGAGATTAACCTTGTCTTTTGTTATCAAAAAAACGAAAAGAACCTATCAGGTATATCGCAGTTATATACGCTTTAAATAGGGAGTATCTTAGGAGTATCCTGGGAGTAAGATAGAAGTGTCTTGTACTGAAAACCCTGAGACAGAATCAAAATATAAACCTCGTCGAGGCTCTTAACAAAAGACGGCTTTGAATGATTGATTTTTCTTACCCTATCAAAGGCCTCATCAATCCTTCTTTTCCTGATCAATAAACGGATTAGAAATCCATTTCTAAATCGCCAGATCATGACCTTAATCATAGAATATATAAAATATTTTGATTTAGTTTACTCTATAAAACAGTCGTTTTTGGAAAATAGGTAAAAGCGTTTATTATTTGCTTGCAATACTTTGTATAGAAAGTTGAATTGTTCTTTGAGTTGCCGGGTTTAATTGATTCACCATGTAATAATACGACATGAAAACGCTGAAAAATATAAACACTGAAAGCCTTGGAACATAATGTGATCCTTCCGAGTAATGAACTGAGCAGGATAATGAATTAGTTATTGATACTGATCAAAAAATATTATTTATGTCAGAAATATTATTTCCTTCACTACCCACTGATTTCTCTCAAACACAGATGCTGAATAAATTATGGGAATTACAGATCAGCAATAATTTTATTTCTGATAAGGATATAGATAATCTGTCTCAACAATATAAAATTTCAAAGGTAGAAGTAGAGGGAGTTGTTTCATTCTATCATTTTTTTCATCGTAAGCCCACCGGAAAATTCACCATTTATTTAAACAACAGCATTGTTAGCGAAATGAAAGGTTTTCAAAGGGTGAAAGAAGCCTTTGAAAGAGAAACTAAAACAAGTTTTGGTTCAGTTGACAGATCCGGAAATTTTGGATTATTTCTCACTCCCTGTATCGGGTTAAGTGATCAGGAACCGGCGGCACTGATCAATTTTTATCCATTCACGCATCTCAATTCCATCAAAGTAAAAGAAATTATTCATGCCTTACTCAATGGCAGCGACCCCGCACAACTATGCGACTCTCCTACCAGTAATATCTATACTCCTGCAGAAAATAAAACTGTTTTTTTTAAAGAGTTTCCCGATGGAGAAGCATTAAAAAATGCAGAAAAAATGGGTCAATCCGGTGTAATTGATACCCTGAAAAAATCAGAATTGACCGGAAGAGGCGGCGCTAATTTTCCTACCCATCTTAAATGGAATTTAGCCAGATCGCAAAAGGTGAACCCAAAATATGTTATCTGTAATGCGGATGAAGGTGAGCCAGGCACTTTTAAAGACCGTGTTCTGATCAGCACTAATTCCAAAGCATTGATAGAAGGCATATTGATATGCGGTTATACCATTGGCGCAACCGAAGGTATCATTTATTTAAGGGGAGAATACAGATGGCTGGAACCCAAACTCAACAAAGCTATTGATGATTTTCGCAAAGATGGTTTATTAGGAAAAGATTGTGGGAATATCAAAGGATTTGATTTTGATATTAGGATTCAAATAGGTGCCGGTTCTTATGTATGTGGTGAAGAAACAGCTTTATTGGAGTCGTTGGAAGGCAAGCGAGGTGAGCCTCGTACCAAATGGTTCTTTCCGGTAGAGCGTGGATTTATGCAACATCCAACAGTAATAAACAATGTAGAAACTTTTTGCGCTGTAGCCCATATCCTGGAAATGGGAGCAGAAGAATATTGCAAATTGGGCATACCTGGTTCACCAGGAACAAAACTGATCAGTGTTTCAGGTGATTGTAAATTACCGGGCATTTATGAAATAGAATGGGGTATGACTGTAGCAGAATTATTAGAGTTATGCGAAGCACAAGATCCTTTTTATATACAGGTAAGTGGCCCATCAGGCGAATGTATTTCCATGAAAGAAAAATTCAGACGGATCTCGATGCTCGATCTGTTGGGCAATAAAGATATCCGCTGCGGTGGGTCATTCATGATCTTTAATTCGCAGCGTGACTTAGGTAAGGTACTACTCAATTTTACTTCCTTTTTTAAAAACGAGTCCTGTGGTATCTGCACCCCCTGCAGGGCAGGTAATTTTATCATCGAAAGGAAATTGGAAAAACTGATCAACGGGCTTGCCAATAAAAATGACCCGGATGAATTGAAAAGCTGGGGAACAATCATCAAAAACACAAGCCGTTGCGGATTGGGCAAAACAGCTACCAACAGCTTAATATTTGCTATGGACAAATTCAGGGATTATTTCAACAACAAATTGGATAAAGACTTTAATGGGTTGAATTTCAAATTTGATATGGAAGCTGCAGTAGAAGACTATGAGAAATTTAATGCCCCATAAAAATCCATTGGTATCAGTGTAAGTTTTATTTTTTAAAATACATTATGGAAAAGAAAATAAGCTTTACAATAGATGGCAAACAGATACAGGCCAATGAAGGCGAAAATCTAGTGCATGTTGCAAGAGAAAACGGGGTTTTCATTCCTTCACTTTGTTATTTTGAACATATTGAACCTCCGCTCGGTACCTGTAGGGTATGTACCTGCAAAATAAACGGCAAATACCAACCTGCCTGCACAGAAAGAGTTACTGAAGGATTGGTGGTTGAAGCCAATACAGATGAATTAAAAGACATGCGCAAAGCCCTTGTGGAAATGATGTTCGCCGAAGGCAATCATATCTGTCCTGCCTGCGAAAAAAGCGGCAACTGCGATCTGCAGCATATGGGATATGAACTGGGTATTGCTTCTGTTCGATTCCCGCATTTATTTAAAGACAGGATCATTGATTATAAGCCTAGCCGCATGGTATTGGAACATAACCGTTGCATCAAATGCTTACGCTGTGTGATGGATGTAAAAACCAAAGAAGGAAAAAAAGTATTTACGTACCAGGAACGGGGCAATCAAACCTATGTTGGTATTGACTATGAGCAGGAAGCCAATCTTACTGAAGAGGAAGTAATGCGTACCATGAATCTTTGTCCAACCGGTGCCATTATAGTCAGAGGAAAAAATCTAAGCCAGCCTTTTGGACAAAGGAAATATGATGAACATTCTGTACAAAAGAATTTCAATGAAAAAAGACGCAAGTCCAAAACATCATTGAATATGGAGAAAAAAATTGTAGCAACCTGTTCATTAGCCGGCTGTTTTGGTTGCCATATGTCCATCTTGGATATTGACACTGATTTACTGGATATGGTAGAATTGATCTCTTTTGATAAATCTCCATTAACAGACATTAAAAAATTTTCTCACCGATGTCATATTGGTATTGTAGAAGGGGGATGCTGTAATGATGAAAATGTGGAGACCTTGCTTTCGTTCAGAGAGAATTGCGATATTTTAGTTGCATTAGGTGAATGTTCGATTTGGGGCGGAGTACCTTCCATGCGTAATACTATTCCTTTAGGTGAATGTTTGGAAGAAGCCTACCTCAATTCTCCTACCAATGAACCGGGAAGTACTACCCTTCCGTATCATGAAGATTTACCTAAAATCCTGAACAGAATATATGCCTGCAATGAAATAGTGAAGATCGATTATTTCATTCCCGGGTGCCCTCCTGATGGAAATCATATCTGGAAAGCAATCAAAAAATTATTGTGGAATGAAGAATATGATATTTTGTATTCAGAGTTCAAGTATGATTAAGGAACTGTATGTAAAGAATGAAGATGCTTGGCTTTTATTTTCATTTTTGAGATTTTAATTTAAAATTATGAGTAGAAAAATAACCATAGACCCTATTACCCGGGTAGAAGGACATGGAAGGGTTACTATTCACCTGGACGATTATGGACAGGTAAAGGAATCATTTTTTCATATCGTTGAATTTAGAGGATTTGAACGATTTATTCAGGGACACCCTTATTGGGAAGCTCCTGTGTTTGTACAACGCCTATGCGGTATTTGTCCTGTGAGTCACCACTTGGCAGCTGCAAAAGCTATTGATCAAATAGTGGGTATTGACCCGAAAGACTTATCCCCGACCGCACAAAAATTGCGTCGCCTGATGCATTATGGTCAGGTGTTTCAGTCGCATGCCTTACATTTTTTTTATCTGGCTTCGCCTGATCTGTTATTCGGATTGGATGCACCGGTTGATAAGCGAAATATTATAGCAGTTGCTGTTGAACATAGAGATCTGGCAATAAAAGGTATTACCATGAGACGCTTTGGGCAAGAGATCATCAAAGCCGTTGCCGGCAAAAGAATTCATGGCATTTTAGCTGTACCTGGTGGCGTGCATAAAACGATAACTGAAGCAGAACGGGATTATTTTTTAGACGGTAACAATATTGAAAATATTGAAACGATGATAGAATGGACAAAAGAAGTGATCAATTTCATGAAAGCTTATCATGAGAAGAATAAAAAGCTATTGGATGAGTTTGCTTATTTTCCTTCCGGGCATTTGGGTATGGTAAATGAAAAGGGTGAATTGGATCTATACGATGGGAAATTGCGGGCAAAAGATTTTGAAGGCAATGTCATTTTAAATGATATTGCAACCGATGCATATCAGGAATATTTTGCAGAGGCGGTCACCAACTGGTCTTATATGAAATTCCCTTATTTAAAAAATATCGGAAGAGAAAAAGGCTGGAACCGTGTAGGTCCAATGGCCCGACTTAATATTTGCAGCAGTATTCCTACGCCATTAGCAGAAATAGAAAGACAATTGTATTTTGAGATTTACGGAAATAAGATCAACAATTCTACGATGTATTCGCATTGGGCAAGATTGATAGAAATGTTGCATTGTGCCGAAGAAATAAAGGTTCTTTTAAATGATCCTGATCTGTTATCAGGTGAATTGGTACGGCAAGGAAAACCCTGTAATAAAGGGATTGGCATTATCGAAGCACCGAGAGGAACGCTAACACATCATTATGAAGTGGATGACAAAGGAATGATAACCCGTTGCAATTTAATTGTGTCAACCACACATAATAATGATGCGATGAACGAAGCGGTGAAATGGGTAGCACAGCATGTCATCAGCAGGCAGGGAAACATAACGGATGGTATGCTAAATCAAGTGGAAATTGCCATCCGTGCTTACGATCCATGTCTGAGTTGTGCCACACAGGCATTAGGCCAAATGTCATTGAGCATAGAATTATATAATAGTAAAGCAGAATTAATTGATGTGCGAACTAAAAATTAAATTACCAGCCTTACTGATCGGCATCGGCAATAAAGGCAGAAATGATGACGGGTTAGGTTGGGATTTTGTAGAAAATATTGAGCAAAAGAAATTACCAAATATTTCCTGCGAATTTCGTTATCAACTTCAAATTGAAGATGCTCATTTGATCAGTCAATATGAAAGCGTTTTTTTTGTAGATGCTTCCCATCAAAGCATCGATAAGGGTTTTGAAATAAATGAATGCAAACCTATTAATCATTTTTATTTTTCATCACACAGTCAATCGCCGGAAACTATTTTATACTTAGCCAAAGAATTCTATCACAAAGATTCGTCAGCTTTCACCATTGCCATTGCCGGGGAAGATTGGAATTTTGAAAATAAATTAAGTGAAGTTGCCAAGCGGAACCTGGATAAATCTTTAAAGGGATTTGAAAGACTTTATTATTTGTAGCAAGCAGTTGTGCTTCTATGAAGCTTTTGCTGCCTTCGATTCTTCTACCGGAAGAATCGCACTCTTTTATTTTTATAGCTTAATATGATTTACAATCCAGATTTTGAGCAATGGATTTTTAATCCTTTAACAGTATTAATTTTAAGTAGGCTAAATTAATTATCTTAAAATAATACTGCAAACATGCTGACTAAAACTCTTGCAAGCTTTTATGAGAGAGACCTTCGAAAACTGATAGAAGAAATCAACTCCTTTAACAATGAAGAAAATATTTGGAAAACGCATGGGTCAATAAATAATTCATGCGGAAATCTCGTATTACATATCCTTGGTGGATTAAATTATCTTATCGGCACTAACCTTGCAGGAACAGGGTATATACGTAACAGAGAAAAAGAGTTTATTGATAAAGATGTGGAAAGAAAATATCTGATATCACAATTGGGAGAATTGATTCCGATGATTACCAATACGATCACATCGCTTACTCGGGAACAAATGGATGCAGAATTCCCGATCCAATTTGATGATGCAAAAAATTCAACCGATTATGTGTTGCTACAGTTGTCGCTTCACTTGAACTATCATTTAGGGCAAGTAAATTATTTACGCAGGGTTCTGGAATAAGTTTTTAATTGATCCTCAAAGAACAGAACCTACAAGTGAGAAATTCTTTCACAGAAAGAATTTGAGACAAAGAAGCTGCCATAAAATACAAAAGCTCGCCTCCCAAAAATATCTTCACATTAATTCCTTAACTAACCATTGTTAGTTTTTTCAAAACAGTACATTTGCAGCAAACAGACATGAATGGATATTAAGAACAACATTTTGGAAACGATCGGCAATACACCGCTGATCAGATTAAACAAGATAACAAAAGACCTGCCCTGCACTGTTTTGGCGAAAGTGGATTATTTTAATCCCGGTAATTCCATCAAAGACCGCATGGCTTTGAAGATGGTGGAAGTAGCCGAGCAGGAAGGCAAATTAAAACCCGGCGGAACCATCATTGAGGGCACGAGCGGCAATACAGGCATGGGTTTGGCGTTGGCTGCCTGTGTAAAAGGTTATAAATGCATTTTTGTGACCACCGATAAACAAAGCAAAGAGAAAGCCGATATTTTAAAAGCCGTTGGTGCGGAAGTGATTGTTTGTCCGACCAATGTGTTGCCCGAAGACCCAATGAGTTATTACAGTGTTGCGGCACGATTGGCAAAAGAAGTGCCTAACAGTTATCACATGAATCAGTACGATAATTTAGCAAACAGATTGGCACATTACGAATCAACCGGTCCTGAAATTTGGAATCAAACGGATGGTAAGATCACTCATTTTGTTTGCACTGCAGGAACAGGTGGTACCATTACCGGTGCTGCGATGTATCTGAAAGAAAAAAATCCAAACATACAAGTCTGGGCCATTGATGTGCATGGAAGTTTGCTGACAAAATATTTCAGAACAGGCGAGATAGATATGAATGAAGTGCATCCTTATATCAGCGAAGGATTTGGAGAAGATTTTGTGCCGAAGAATTACGATATGAGTGTGATAGATTATTTTGAACAGGTATCGGATAAAGATGGTGCGGTAATGGCCAGACGCATTGCCAAAGAAGAAGGATTATTCTGCGGATACAGTGCAGGCAGTTGTTTGCAAGGATTATTTCAATTAAAAAATAAATTAAAAAAAGATGATGTAGTGGTTTGTGTGTTTCACGATCATGGCAGCCGGTATGTTGGAAAAATTTATAATGATCAATGGATGATGGAACGCGGATTCTTAGAAGTAAAAACATTTAAAGACATTGTGAGCGGAAGAAAAGCAAACAGATTGGTTTCTGTGCAATCATCACAAACCGTTGCAGATGCGGTGGAGTTAATGAAGAAATATGATATTGAACAAATACCCGTGATGAACGATAATGTTATAGTTGGTTCTTTAAGTGAAAGCGGATTATTTCAAAAAGTTTTCAGCAATCC
>CAIVCF010000133.1 GCA_903904335.1 uncultured Chitinophagaceae bacterium
GTATTATTATTTGAAACCTGTATTCCGTTTACACCATAACCGCTTTCTAAAATGGTTGCAGTGCCTAAAGTTCCGGTAGGAGCTGCTGTTAATGAATCGAAAGTTTGAATACTTCTTGTTCCAGATTGATCAAGAAATGTTCCTGTAAATGCACTCCAGTGCGTGAGGTCTCCGGTATAAAAATTAAGGTTTAAAGGACAGGGTTGCGATTGAGAAAATGCAGTAACCATTAAAAAAATTGAGCAAAATCCGATCAATGTTTTTTTTAATCCCTCTTTATTTATATGTGATACCCGTTTTAACATTCACTTGATTTTTAAGTCAGCAGCAATCATTTTGCCTATGCAATAATAAAGTCAAGCAGATAATTGTTCAGTAATTCCGGCGCTTCCAACATACTCATGTGTCCTGCATTTTCGATAATATGAATATAAGAACAAACAGGCAGATGAATTTGTTGTGTCAGATCATTTAACGGAGCTGCAACATCTTCTGTTCCGATAATGAATAAAACAGGCAAGGGGTTACTCTTTAAAACATGTGTTTTATCGGTCCTGTTCATCATCGCTTCATAATATTGCTGACATGCTTTTGTACTGAATTGTTTACTTGATTCGATTAAAGACTCCACTTTATCGGGAAATGCTTCCTTGAACTGCTTAGAAAATAAATTAGGGATGGTATTTTTCAGAAAAGCGTATGCTCCGTATTGTTCCATCAAGTCGATCCCTTTTTGTCTGTTTAATCTTTTTTCTGCGCTGTCCGCAAACGCGGTAGAATGGATCAATCCGAAACGGGATAATGATCCCTGATTTTTTTCTGCAAAAGATAGGGTGATATATCCGCCCATGCTATGACCCAGCATGATGCATTGATTGATTTGTTCTGCTTCCAATAATGATTTGATGCAATCGGCATAGTCTTCAATCGAGATAACGGATGGCAGATGGTTGATGACAGAGTTGCTTCCGTCATCTGTCATCTGTTTTCTGTCATCTAATAATTCTGATACGCCACTTCCGGGCAAATCAGGCACAATTAATAAACAATGATCTTTCAAAAAATTTATTTGCTGATCGAAAATATGACTGTCTTCACCAAAACCATGTAATAAAACAACAGCTGTTCCAATGCCGTCGATACGATAACTGATGGAAACATTCTTATATAGAAATGTTTTTTGCATGATGAAATGTTTATAAGAAAAATTAATTTTTTCTCGTCACCTTATGTTTAATGTATAAGAGCAAATTCCATGCTAATAATAAAACAGCAATCAATGAAGCAATTTTGTATAAATAATCACCAAAACGAACATAAAAAGTTTCAACGTTTAAAACAGGAATATTGTATTTGATAAAAGCAGCTTTATCCCAAGGTTGCGTAGTTAGAATATTTCCTTTCTCATCGATCACTGCACTGATGCCCGTATTGGCACTGCGTGCAACATAACGCCTTGTTTCGATAGCACGCAATCTTGCATATTGTAAATGTTGTTGATGTCCCGGCGTATTGCCCCACCAGCCATCATTGGTAACGATGGTTAAAATATTCGCACCTCTTTTTACATATTCAGTCACATATTCACCGTAAATACTTTCATAACAAATAATAGGCGCAACGATGTAAGGATTATTGTTTACGTGAAATGCCATTGCAGCAGTATCTCTTCCATAACCACCTGTTGTGCCGCCGAAATGTTCAAATAACGGCGACATGAAATTTAAAAATGTCGGCAATGCTTCAACACCGGGAACCAATTTACTTTTATTATAAAATTGTAATGGCTCATTTGCTTTTACAACAACGGCTGAATTGAATGCATCGTAATACATCCCTTCTGGTGTTTTCCTTGCGGTAGCAGTTTCTTTTGATGCTCCGTAAGTTTTAAAATCTTCGATGCCGGTTAACAATGTGATGTTGGGATGACGATTCGCCAAATCAAAAACGGGCTGATATACTGCTGTGTGCTGTGTTTCATTTTGCACAACACCTGCTGCCAAAGCTGTTTCGGGCCAGAGAATAAGTTTTGTTGATGAATCAATTTCTTTTTCAGTTAATGCAATTAATTTTTCTATTTGCTGAGGGATAGAAACTGATTCGAATTTTTGATAAGGATCGATATTGGGTTGAATGATGAGTACATTATTTTTTTCGTCTTGTTGTGGAGAGTCTGAATGAAAAATGCTGATCAATGTTGAAATAACAAACGGTAATGAAATAACAACTATGACTATCCCTTTATAGAGGATCGATCTTTTTGATTTTTCAAATAATTCGAACAATAAAATATTTACGATCAGTACCCACAAAGTTCCGCCACTAACGCCTGTGTATTCGTACCATTGTATCCATGAAGGATGAGATGCAAAAACATTTCCGATGGTCAACCAAGGCCAGGTCAATTGCCAGTTGAGATGAATGTATTCGAACAGCATCCAGAAACTGATCAATGAAATATAGCCGATCCTTTTTCCAAATTTATTTTTAAAAGTAAAATAACCCCACCACGGAAGGCACATCAGTAAAGCATTTGCTGAGATGGCGGCAATGCTGCCCACATCGGTGCTGTTCCAGATCCACCAGGTGGTGGATGCATTCCAAATGATCAATGTGATGAAAGAATAACCGAAAAATTGATTTCTTTTTTTTGTTTGATCTGCCACAAACAATAACGGGAC
>CAIVCF010000134.1 GCA_903904335.1 uncultured Chitinophagaceae bacterium
CTGAAGCAAAAAATTTTCAGGGCTTGATAATTTTTCAATCTCATAAGTTGTCACACTTTGCGAAAGAACTTGTTCTGAAAAAAGCACTAAAAATATTACAGCAATTTTTTTCATTACAATTATATTTTCTCAATTAATTGCTTTACAAAAATATATATAATTAAATTCAAACGGCAGTACTGTTTTAGTTCATTGCAAAATTATTTTCAAGCCTTTACAATAAGATTTAGTCACTGCCTGCTTGAGTTTATAGCATCTTATTCAAAAAAGAACTACAAAATTCTTCACAAAAAAATCCCCTCAATTTTCATCGAAGGGATCCAGAACTAAAAAGCAATTGAAAAAATATTAATCCGGTTTTTTACCATCCAAAAAAGTATTGATGGTAGAAATATGCGTGTTATTGTTTTCATCCTTATTCACCGTGTACTTGCTGTAAAAATTTTCAACAGAAGTCAATGTGTTACCGAACAATTCCATGTTGCGACGAATGTATGCAGGAACACTGTCGAATTCGTTATTAGGATCGGAAGTGTTCATGTTAAAAGAAAGGTTGCGTAATTTTTGAATACGCTCTGCTGCCCTTCTTCTTTGTTCTTCTGCTTCATCCAATTCAACATCCTGCATGCTGATAACAGGTGCCTGTATTTTTTCTTCTTTTTCAGTTATTTCAAAAGTCATTTCGGTAACTGATTCTTCTTTTTCCACAATATGTAGTTCATATTCTGTTTCTTCAACAACAGGTTGTACAGGCTGAATCGCTTGTTCCTGCTGCATTTCAGGCTCTTCATAGATCTTTGAAGGCTTGGAAAGAAAACCGTGAGAAGTAACTGACGTAATTGTTTTTCCCGTCAATGTAATACTGTTGATGTTTTCTTCAGCCACCGCTTTAGGAATATTTACTTCTGCTTCCTGAACCGGTTCCGGTACAATTATTTCTTCTGTTATCTCGGTGCTTAATTCAAAATGTAAAATTTCATTTCCTTTCTCATCTAAGATCGTTTCTTCTTCATCAAGATCCATTGAACCGGTATTGAAAATTTGAATAGGCTCTTCTTCAATAACTGTTTCCTTTAATAAAGGTGTAAAAGAATATTGCTCTTCAACAGGTTCTATTTTTTCTTCAATTGGCTTTGGTTGTTCGGTTAATTTTTCTTCTTCACCTTCCATGCCCAAAGTCATAACGATCTTTTCAAGTTTCGGTTCAGGTTTTTTGACTGCCACCGGTTTTGCAAAAGGATCTTTTGCATCAAATCCTGTAGCAATTAATGTGATGCCGATCTTTTTATCCAATGTGCTGTCGAAACCCATACCTACTATCACATCCGTATTTTCGCCAGCCTGCATGCGCAGATAATTGTTGATCACTTCCACTTCATCCATCGTACATTCATCATCACCTTCTGCACTGTTGATATTGATCAAAATCCATTTAGCGCCTTTAATATCATTATCATTCAACAAAGGAGAAGCGAGTGCTTCTTCAATGGCACGTATAGCACGATTCTCACCTTCTACTTCTGCTTTACCAAGAATAGCCACACCGCCATTTTTCATTACGGTACATACATCTGCAAAATCAACGATGATATGTCCGCGGCTGTTAATAATATCAGTGATACACTTTGCTGCAGTTGCTAAAACATTGTCAGCTTTGCTGAAAGCTTCTTTCATTTTTAAGTTGCCGTATTGCATGCGCAACTTATCATTGCTGATAACAAGCAATGTATCTACATAAGGTTTCAGTTGTCTGATCCCTTCTTCAGCCTGTTGCATTCTGCGCGGACCTTCAAAACCAAACGGCGTAGTTACAATACCAACGGTTAAGATGCCCAACTCTTTACAAATGTTTGCAATGATAGGTGCACCACCTGTACCGGTACCACCACCCATGCCTGCAGTGATGAATGCCATCTTGGTATTTACTTCCAGAATACTTTTGATTTCTTGTAAGGACTCTTCAGTTGCAGCTTTCCCAACTTCGGGATTAGCACCTGCGCCAAGTCCTTGTGTTAAATGCGGACCTAACTGAATTTTGTTGAGGACTTTGCTTTGCTCAATAGCTTTCGCATCGGTATTACAGATAATGAAATCAACACCTTCAATGTTTTGAGCATGCATGAAGTTAACGGCATTGCTGCCACCACCACCAACACCAAGAACTTTGATGATTGATGATTTCTGCTTCGGTAAATCGAAGTGAATCATAGTTTACGGTTTAACGGTTAGTAAGTAATGAACCGGTTTTCTATCGGTATCGGATTATATTTTCAAAGCTTAAAGCATAATACAAAACACTAAATGCATTAAGCCTTATGCGTTAAGCATTCAGCCTATTTAATAACCTGATCTTCTTCTTCCTTGAACAAGTCGATCAAATTGTTTTTGAACTTGTCCCAGAACTTTCCTTTTCTTTCTTTCACATCCACAACAACCTTTTCTTCTGCTTCAACTTTTGTTTCTTCTTTTTCTACAGTTAATTTTTTCGGCACTTCCACTTTCTTAAATCTGTCAGCAAAATCTTTATACTTATGTTCGTAATCACTGTATCCTTTTAATATCAATCCCAAACAAGTTGAATACATCGGTTTCTTCAATTCATCGATATGATTAGGAGCCAGATGTTCGTTCGGTAAACCAATTCTTGCATTTAAATGTGTGATATATTCAGTCAACTGAATTAAATGTTTCAGTTGAGAACCGCCACCGGTAAGGATGATACCACCATTCAATGCTTTATTATCCAGGCCGATTTGTTTCAAATGATAATCCACAAAATCAAGTATCTCAGTCATTCTTGCCTGAATGATCTGCGCCAAATTTTTAACGCTGATTTCTTTTGCAGGCATTCCTTTCAATCCGGGAATGGTGATGTATGCATTCGCTTTTGCTTCTTCGGCCAAAGCACTGCCAAACTGTACTTTCATTGCTTCGGCCTGACTCTTTAATACTCCCAAACCCATCCTGATATCGTTAGTAATATTTTCGCCACCGAAAGGAATTACAGCTGTATGTTTTAAAATGCCTTCATAAAAAACTGCAAGATCACTGGTGCCACCACCAATATCTAAAATAGCAACACCTGCTTCCATATCAATATCACTCATCACTGCGCTTGCACTTGCCAATGGTTGCAGAACCAAATCTTTTGTTTTTAATCCACTCTTTTCAACCGCACGATTTATATTTCTGATCGCATTTCTGTCTCCGGTGATGATATGAAAATTCGCACCAACTTTCACACCATTAAAACCGATGGGTTCTTTGATGTTCTGAATATTATCAACATGAAAATCCTGCGGTATCACATCAATGATCTGATCGCCTGCAGGAATAAACGTTTTTCTTTGGTTCTCTACCAACTGATCAATCTCCCATGCCTGAATTTCATTATCAGGTTCCTGACGAACCATATCACCACGTGTTTGCAAGCTTTTGATATGATGACCTGCAATTCCAACATACACTTCATTTATTTCCAGATCGGGATTACTGTCGTAACAATTTTGTAGTGCTGCCTGAATGGCTTTGATGGTTTGATCAATATTCAACACTTGTCCGTGTTGTACACCATTACTGTTTGCACGACCAAAACCCAATATCTCTAATTTACCATGCTCATTTTTTCTTCCGGCAATAGCAGCAATCTTGGTTGTACCAATATCTAAACCAACAATAATAGGTGCTTCATGTAAACTCATAAAATGCTTTTAGTTGTTATTCGAGGATACGGTTTTATTATTTTCCAATCTTTATATCTTAACTCATCAACTGTTGCCTTCGATTCTTTCAGTGAAAGAATCGCACACTTGTACGTTCTGTTCTCTATTGATCTTTTCCCATCACTGCCTTCGGTTTCTCGTTAGTTACAGGCAGTTTTTTCGGCTGAACTGTAACATGACTAACAGATAACGATTTATTGTTCACTTTATTTTGTTTGCCATCAATAACATTTTTATTACCCTGCATGACCGTTTTCACCTGTTTTGATGCTGTATCTTTTACTGCATTATTTTTTGTTATTGCCGGCAGCTTTACTGCAGAATGTAAACTGTCGGTGCTTCCTGTCATTGTGTTTTGTTTCATCAATTCTTCAATGGCTTGTTTAGCTCTTGCCGAATCAATCAAAGCCTTTTCCACACCGCGTTTCACAGCCACTACCTGATTATTGAACTGTACATCTATCTTCTCATATTTATTAAGGCCGTTCTGCAACCATGCCTGTTTATAAAAGCTGTACAGCCTGTTAAATTTATTTTCCAGATCATCTGCATTTCCTATTTCAATCACCTGATCGCCGATGGTTGGAATGATCTCAAAAGTGGCAGAGGGTGTAATATCAATTTGTGCCACTTGTGCCATCCAAAAACTATCAGCAAGAATAAATTTTCCGATCACCACCACATTTTTCAGCATGATACTATCTGATTGGGTCAAAACTTCCTTATCACTCGGAAAATTTGTAAACACCGGAACCCTTGCGCTCAACTTATCACTCAAAGGCAAACGAATAGCTGAACTATCAACATAAAAAGAACTTCCTTCTGCACTAAAAACTCTTGCCACAGGCTGTCTTTCTTCAATATTCACATGCAACAGTTGATTATTATCAAAGAACATCTCTGCATTCTTGACCCATAAATTTTTCTCCAATGCAGATTCCAAAGCTTTCAGATCGATCTTCGATAGATCCTTGCCAATTATATTTCCCGGACTGTTGATCAGATCCAACACATCTTTTTCATCAATGAAAACATCTTTCTCAGCTCCTGTTATTTCTATTTTCACATCGCTGCAAAGCCTTTGATCTTTTTTTTCCATCGCTGCACCAAAAAGAACTATCGTGCCTGTTCCTATCAACAGCCATAAAGCTTGCATGATTCTTTTTTTCCAGTTAATATTCTTCATTTCAGTTACTCAGTATTTCTTTTATGGGCAAAACCAAAGCATCAATATCGCCTGCACCTGCCATGATCAATAATTTTGGTTGATGTTCTTTTACCCATTTTTTTAATTCTTCTTTGCTCAATACTTCTTTATCCTTCAATTTCATTTTATTTAATATCAATTCACTCGTTACCCCTTCTATCGGCAATTCTCTTGCAGGATAAATAGGTAACAAGATCACTTCATCGGCCATATCTAAGCTTGTTGCAAAATCATCAGCAAGGTCATTTGTCCTGCTGAACAAATGCGGCTGAAAAACGACAGTCATTTTTTTATTTGCAAACAAACTTTTTACCCCTGTGATCAATGCTTTTAATTCTTCTGGATGATGTGCATAATCATCGATCAAAACATGATCATCATTCTTCAGCACATATTCAAACCTTCGTTTCACACCTTTAAAATTTGCCACTGCCATTTTTATTTTTTCATCCTCTATCTTTAAATACTTTGCAACAGTGATGGCTGCAATGGCATTTTCAATATTGTGCAACCCGCCCATGTGCAATAAAATATTATTCAAACACCATTCTTTTGCTACAATATCAAACAGATAAGAGCCTTGCTGTAACTGCATATTCGCCGAATGAACATCAGCACGAACATCATCATAACTATAAGTACAATGATGGTCGGCTTTTAATTCACTGTTTCTTTTCAAACCATATTTACTCACCAAGCAGCCACCGGTTTTTATTTTTTGTGAGAACTGAATAAAAGCGTTCTCCACTTCATCAGAAGTTCCGTAAATGTCTAAATGATCTGCATCCATTGCAGTGATCACTGCTACATCGGGAACTAATTTTAAAAAACTTCTGTCATATTCATCTGCTTCCACCACCACAACATTTTTTTCATTACTCCAAAAATTCGTGTTGTAATTGGCAGCAATACCACCCAAAAAAGCATTACAACCAAAACCTGTATCTCGAAGTATATGAGCGATCATTGATGTTACAGTCGTTTTGCCATGTGTTCCGCCTACACAAACATTAAAAGAACTTTCAGTGATCCATTGCAACACATCACTTCTCTTCACTACTTTATAATTGTTTTGCTGATAATACAGCAACTCCTTATGATCTTTTGGAATAGCAGGAGTATAAACAACTGCTTCCACTTCTTTGGGTATCAGATCAATTCTTTCTTCATAATGAATATTGATATCCAATTTTTCTAACTCTTTCGTTAAAAGGGTTTTCGTTTTATCGTAACCACTTACCTCATATCCTTTCGACACAAAATATCTTGCCAATGCACTCATTCCAATACCACCGATACCGATAAAATATATTTTATGTATGTTTTCTAATTTGCTCACTTAATATTTTTCAAAATTTCTAATGCTATAATTTCATCTGCATTGCTAACAGCTAATAATCTTATATTTTGCCGCAATTCTCTCTGTTTGCTTTCATTAAATAATAGATCGATGGCAACAGTAAATAGGTTTCGTTTTGCATCTGCATCTTTTACCATCAATGCAGCATTTTTATCAACCAAACTTTTAGCATTTCTTGTTTGATGATCTTCGGCTGCATGTGGGAACGGAACAAACACCACTGCTTTTTCTGATACGCATAGTTCCGTTACCGACATCGCTCCTGCTCTTGATATCACTACATCTGCTGCTGCATAAGCTATTTCCATTTCTTTTATAAATTCATTTGCCCAAACATTTTTATATCCGACTGCTTTGCTGATATATGCACTGGAATTATTTTTTCCAGTCTGCCAGATGAGTTGCACTTGTAAATTCTCACTATCCAGTAAATGCGCTGCAATCACTTCATTAATGCTTTTTGCTCCAAGGCTTCCACCAACAACCATCAATGTTTTCTTTGTTTCATCCAAACCAAAAAATCGAACCGCTTCATTTCTTTCAATATTCGACTCGACAATTGCTTTACGAACTGGATTTCCGGTAACAACAATTTTGTCATTTGGAAAAAATTTTTCCATCCCTTCACTTGCAACAAAAATCATCGTTGCTTTTTTCCCCAAAAGAATATTCGATTTACCGGCAAATGAATTGCTTTCATGAATAAATGTTTTTATCCCTTTTGATTGCGCATAACGTAATACAGGAAAAGTTGAGTATCCACCCACACCAATTACAGCAACCGGTTTAAATGCATTTATTATTTTTCTTACCTCAAAAAAACTTTTGATTAACTTAAAAGGCAAGCCTAAATTTTTTATCAAAGAACTTCTGTTAAACCCGGCAATATCAATTCCTTTAATTCTGTACCCTGCCTGCGGTACTTTTTCCATTTCCATTTTCCCTTTTGCGCCCACAAACAAAATATCGACTCCTGTTTGCAATTGTTTAATGGCATTTGCAATGGCAATGGCAGGAAAAATATGCCCGCCAGTTCCTCCTCCTGCAATGATCATTTTTACAGGTTCGGAAAATCTATTACTAATTTTTATTTCGCTCATTGATCAATATTGTTCTGAACGTTGAAGAGTGCGACGCAACAGTTGTTACATAGCAGCACTAACGTTTGGTACATTATTATTTAGTACACCTGTATTATTTACAACTGCCGGAAGAATATCTTTTCCTTCCATTTGTTCTACGTTTCTTGCAACACTTAAAATAATTCCAATAGCGCCGCAAGTAAATAAAAACGAACTTCCACCCATACTAACTAACGGCAATGTTACTCCTGTTACCGGAAGGAGATTTACGTTTACTGCCATGTTGGCAATAGCCTGAATAACCAACGTAAAACTCAATCCCAGTGCGAGAAAGGCTCCGAATGCATAAGGGCATTTTCGAAAAATCCGGATGCATCGAAATAAAAAGATCAGATAAATAAAGATGATGATTGCACCACCTAACAAACCGTATTCTTCAATGATGATGGAATAAATAAAATCGTTATAAGCCTGTGGCAAATAATTTCTTTGGCGACTATTACCCGGGCCCAAGCCCATAAAAATATTTCCATTAGCAATAGCAATTTTTGCCTGTTGTACCTGATATGGCACTTCAGCATCTTTTGCATACCTGAAATCCTGCACACGTTTTACCCATGTACCGAAACGACCGAATGATTTTATCTTTTCGGAAGTTGTTGAAACAGTTGTTGTTTCCTTTTTCTTTCCGTCATAAGTCAGTACAGCAACTGACACAATGATACCAATTGGGATCATTGCAATTAATATCAACAACAAAATATGTTTGATACTTATTCTTCCAATGAACATCAGCAACAAAGAAGTGGCGCCTGTTAATAACGCGTTCGATAAATTAGCCGGCATGATTAAAGCGCAGATCACCACCACAGGAATCAATGCAGGTAAGAATCCCTTTTTAAAATCTTTGATCACTTCCTGTTTCTTGCTCAATATTCTTGAGAGATACATGAATAAAGCAAGCTTGGCAAAATCACTTGTTTGGAATGTCATGTTGATGATGGGAAGCTTTATCCATCTGCTTCCTTCATTAATTTTGGCACCGAAGAATAAAGTATAGATCAACAATGGAATCGAAATCAAAAATAATATTGTTGCTACACGAGAAAAGATTGTATAATTAATTCGATGTAAAAAATAAATGATGAACATGCCCACCATCATAAATGCTAATTGTTTGAACAGATACACCTCATTATTCCCTCTGTTCATTTTATATGCCAACGAGCCTGTTGCACTGTACACCACCAATACTGAAATAATTGCAAGCAATATCACAATACCCCAGATATATTTATCACCTCTGGTGCGTTGCATCAGTTGCGATCGCATTCCTTCAACTGAAGGAATTTGAGAAAATAATTTATCTGTGGTTTCTAACATCTTATAATTCTTTAACTGCTTCTTTAAATTGTTTGCCTCTGTCCTCATAATTTTTAAACAGATCAAAACTGGCACAAGCGGGACTTAATAAAACCACATCACCTTTTGTTGCTAATTTAAAACTTGCAGTTACTGCTTCTTTAGCGCTTTGTGTTTCAACAATAGAAGGAACAATATCTTTAAATGCAGCAATGATCTTTTTGTTGTCAACACCCATACAAACAATGGCTTTTACCCGTTCTTTTACCAGATCAGCGATCAACGAATAATCATTACCCTTATCCGTTCCGCCCAATATCAACACGGTTGATTTGTTCATACTCTCCAGAGCGAACCAGGTACTGTTTACGTTGGTTGCCTTACTGTCGTTGATGAATTCAACACCGCGTACCGACGCAACGAATTCCATTCGGTGTTCGAGGCTCTGAAAATCCTTCACAGCTTCACGGATTTTTTCTTTGCGGATGCCAACGGTGGTGGCTGCAATGCAGGCTGCCATAGTGTTGTAGTTATTGTGCTTGCCTTTTAAAGCAAAATCATAAATGCTCATGCTTACTCTTTCTTCTTGAATACGGAGCATCATCTGATCGCCTTTGATGTAGCCGCCTTTTTTAATTTCATGTTTCATAGAGAATGGTAATGGGTTAGTATGGGTGGTTAGTAAATCAAAATTTTTTGTGACTATCTCATCATCATCATTGTAGATGAAATAATCGTTTGCTGTTTGGTTATTAATAATCTTAAACTTACTGTTGACATAGTTTTCGAATTTGTATTCATATCTGTCGAGATGATCTTCAGTTATGTTTAACAACATCGCTATGTCAGCACGAAAAGTTTTTATATCGTCTAATTGAAAAGAACTGATCTCGGCTACATACCAATCTTTCGGATCTTCTGCCACTTGCTTTGCAAATGAGTAACCTATGTTTCCAACTAATGCACAACTCAATCCCGCTGTTTCTAAAATGTGATACGTTAATGCAGTGGTCGTACTTTTTCCGTTACTTCCGGTAATAGCAATTATTTTGCTGTTGCCTTTAAACCTGTATGCCAGTTCAATTTCACTGATTACTTCAATTCCTTTAGCACGAATGGCTTTCACCATTTCATTTTTTTCAGGAATACCCGGACTCTTCATCACTTCAGTCGCATTCAAGATTTTTTCAGAAGTATGTTTGCCTTCTTCAAATTCAATTCCATTTTCAATGAGCTCTTGTTTATATTTTTCCTTTATCACACCAGCATCGCTCACAAATACTTCGTAACCTTTTTGCTTTCCTAATAATGCAGCACCAACTCCACTTTCACCTCCGCCAAGTATTACTAATCTGTGTTTCATTTTTTGTTACCAGCTTTTGTTTTTCATGTCATCTTAGTTGCGTCGCACTCTTGTGCTTTTTGTTCATTTATAATCTGAACGTACAAATGAGTGACACAACTTCAGTTCATTTTTATTCAATCGCTTGCTGTATAATCAAATAACTTTCATTTCACTATTCACTTTATCGAATTTTCAATGTCATAATACTTGCTACTACCAATAAAATGGTAATGATCAAAAAACGTAATGAAATTTTATTTTCATGAAAACCTTTCTTCTGATAATGATGATGCAACGGGCTCATCAAGAAAACCCTTCTTCCTTCACCAAATTTTTTCTTGGTGTATTTGAAATAACTCACCTGAATCATTACACTTACTAATTCAACTAAAAACACTCCGCAAAAAATCGGGATCAATAATTCTTTTCTAACAATAATGGCTAATGATGCAATTATGCCCCCAATCGCTAAGCTTCCGGTATCGCCCATGAAAACCTGCGCCGGATAAGTGTTGTACCAAAGGAAGCCGATACATGCACCTACAAATGCCCCAACAAAAATGGAAAGCTCACCAAGATTTGGTATGTACATAATGTTGAGATAATCCGCAAAAATGTAGTTACCGCTTACGTACACAAATATTCCCAAGCCTGCACCAATGATGGCACTTACACCGGCAGCTAATCCATCAATTCCATCGGTCAGATTTGCTCCGTTACTTACAGCAGTAATGATGAATGTGACAATTAAAATATAAATGATCCATGTATATTTTTCTGCATCTGTTCCCATCCAACTGATCAACTTGCTGTAATTGAATTCATGATTCTTTACAAAAGGAATTGTTGTAATGGGGGTCTTTACTTTTCTGAAATAATGTGTTGTTCCGTTATTTGTTCTAACAACAATATTTGAATCTTTTGCAAGCTTTTCTCCCTTTTGTAAATAGGTGCGTGCATCACTTGAAAAAATCTCTCTTTCTACTGTTACAGCTTCACTAAAATAAAGTGTAACACCGATGATTATTCCCAATCCAACCTGACCAATTATTTTTGAAATGCCTGCTAAACCATCGCTGTCTTTCTTTTTATATGCCTCACCTTTTTCTTTTGCGATCCTTCTTGCACGTATTTTAAAATAGTCATCTAAAAAACCTATGATACCCAACCAAACTGTACAAAGAATCATTAGTCTGATATAAACCTTATGTAGATTGGCAAACATTAATGTTGGTATCAATATGCTCAACAAAATAATGATGCCGCCCATTGTTGGTGTCCCTTTCTTTTGCATCTGTCCTTCTAAACCAAGATCACGAACGCTTTCACCTATTTGTTTTTTCTGCAAGAAAATAATCATTTTATGACCATAAATAGTTGCTATCAATAACGACAATACAATGGTCATTGCAATTCTGAAAGTCAGGTATTGAAATAATCCTGCTCCGGGAAAATTGTAATGCTCTTGCAACCATGTGAAAAAATAATACAGCATATATTATTTGCTTAATGATTCAAACATTTGTTTTAAAATAGCTTTGTCGTCGAAAGGATGTTTTATACCATTGATGTCCTGATATTTTTCATGCCCTTTTCCTGCAACTAAAATGATGTCTTCTCCTTTTGCCAAACTGACAGCAGTTTTAATTGCTTCTTTTCTATCAACGATAGAAATAAATTTTCTTTTTGCTGAACTACTTAATCCGGCTTCCATATCTAACAAAATTTGATTGGCGTCTTCTGTTCTCGGGTTGTCACTTGTGAAGATGGCTTTATCACTTAAGTCGCAGGCTGTTTGTGCCATTACCGGGCGTTTCGTTTTATCCCTATCACCACCACATCCAACAACTGTTATTATTTGTTCGTGGCCTTTTCTTAATTTTTTTATTGTTGATAAAACATTTTCCAATGCATCTGGAGTATGAGCATAATCAACTATTCCAATGATCAAATGACTACTGATGATATAATCGAATCTTCCTTCTGCGCCGGTCAATAGACTCAAGGCCGTTAATACTTCTTCTTTGTTTTCATGCAAACAAATAGCTGCACCATAGACCGCAAGCAAATTATATGCATTGAATTCACCAATCAATCTGAAATGCACTTCTGTATCATTCACCAACATTTGCAAACCGGTAAGTGCGTTATCTAAAATCTTTCCCTTGAAATCGGCAACAGTTTTTAAACTGTAGTAATATTTTTTAGCATTGGTATTTTGCAACATCACTTCACCTCGTTTATCATCACGATTAGAAACAGCAAAGGCAGAAGATGGCAGGCAATCGAAGAAACTCTTCTTTACTCTGATGTACTCATCAAAGGTTTTGTGATAATCCAGATGATCGTGAGTGATGTTGCTGAAAATACCTCCTGTAAACTGTAAGCCGGTTATTCTATGTTGATGAATGGCATGACTGCTGCATTCCATAAAAACATGGGTGCAACTTTCATCAAGCATTTGTTTTAATAATGCATTCAAACTAATTGCATCAGGTGTTGTATGTGTTGATGGAATGATATCACTCGCAATTTGATTTTGCACTGTACTGATCAATCCACATTTGTAACCCAATTGCGTAAATAGTTTGAACAGAACTGTTGCAATCGTTGTTTTGCCATTTGTTCCGGTAACACCAACCAGCTTTATCTTAGTTGATGGCTCATCATAAAAATTATGAGCAACATAAGCAACAGCTTCATGTGTGTTATTCACTTGAACATAAGTAATGCCTTTAACAAGTTCTACAGGCAATGCTTCGCACAAAATTGATTTGGCGCCTGATGCAATTGCTTTATCGATGAATTGATGTCCATCTGCTTTTTCACCGTGAATAGCAACAAACAAAGTCCCTTCACTCACTTTGCGTGAATCGATCTGCACATCTCTCACTTCTACACTTGTGTTTCCCTGCACTTGCTTGAGATGAACTTTGTATAATATGTCCAGTAATTTTTTCAAATCAGTTCAATAAAATATTTATGATCTGCCCTTTTGCAATTGGTGTTCCCGCTGCGATGGACTGATCTTCTACTCTCCCTTTTCCTTTTATATTTAATTTCAATCCAATATTTTCACACAGAAACACTGCATCTTTTAAACCCATTCCTTTTAATTGAGGCATGGTACCTTCATTTATTTTTCTGTTGATCAATACAACAGAGCCTTTATTGCTGCTCATATTTACCCAATCGTCAGTAATAGAAGTGGAATCGCTATAATGCAGTTGCATTGTTTTCATCACTTGTTTCACATCCTCTTTCAATCCAACATAATTGAAATAGCTGCTGTCATTTTTATTGGATGAATTTTTAGTGTAATTATTCTGGCGTACATAATTCAAATACAATCTGTCTGAAATTTCTTTAAACACAGGACCGGCAACATCTGCGCCGTGTCTCTTTAAAGCATGTG
Organism: uncultured Chitinophagaceae bacterium; assembly: GCA_903904335.1. Classification (GTDB taxonomy): domain Bacteria; phylum Bacteroidota; class Bacteroidia; order Chitinophagales; family Chitinophagaceae; genus CAIQDX01. The sequence goes on from CAIVCF010000134.1 coordinate 13,494, forward strand.
GCTTATTTTTTATCACAACCAGACAAGTATATTGAGGATCATCCGCAGGAAAATATCCTACAAAAGATGCCTGATAAATTTCATCAGTATACCCTTTGCTCCCATTTGCCACCAATGCAGTTCCGGTTTTGCCTGCAACTTTATAGGTTGCATTTTTGAAAATTCCTTTTGCAGTTCCTTCTGCACAAACTCCCTCCAAACATTCTTTCAATTGATGTAATACTGCATCATTACAAATCTTTTCATCAATTATTTTCGGTTCGATTTCTCTGATCAATTCTCCTTCTTCTTTTACAGCACTTACCAGATAAGGACGCATCATCTTTCCATTATTTGCAATGGCATTATACAGTGTGATGGTTTGCAATGGTGTTACTTCGATATTGTAACCAAATGCCATCCAGGGCAATGTTGTAGAGCTCCAGTATTTGGTACCTGGTTTATAAATCACAGCATTTCTTTCTCCTTTGAGATCGATACCTGTCAAAGTATCTAAATGCATCTGATGCAAATGGCGGATGAATTGATTGGGATTATTCCCGTAATTATTCCAAACCAATTTTGCCATACCTACGTTTGAACTGATTTCAAATGCTCGCTTTACAGTTACATCCAAATTTTCTTCATGCTTCTCACTGTCAAAAACAGTTTGGCCATTTATTTTCCAAACACCGCCTTCCAGATTAACTGTATTATTCAGAGAAATTTTTTTGTCTTCTAATAAAGACAACATCGTTGCCAATTTGAAAGTTGAACCCGGTTCTGAAGGGTTAATGGCGTAATTATAATCCTCGAAATATGAACCATCATTTCTCTTACCAAGATTTGCAATGGCTTTTATCTTTCCGGTCTTTGTTTCCATCACTAAAGCACATCCATGTTCTGCTTCATTTTGTATCATCATCTTCATTAAAGCATTCTCCGTTATTTCCTGCACAAAAACGTCGATCGTTGTAACTATGTCTTTGCCGTTCTCTGCTTCTGTTTCAAAACCTCCTTCCACCGGAACGCTTACCCCACCTGCAATGTAGCGCACCAACCTGCTGCCGCTTTTCCCTTTTAATAAACTGTCGTATGTTAATTCCAAGCCCACTTTAAAAGAATCCCTTGCCAATCCAATGGTTCGAAAAGCAAGCATATTGTAAGGATTCAAGCGCTTGCTTTTATCCACAGCAATAAAACCACTTTTATTTTTTCCTAATCTTACCAATGGAAATGTTTTTAATTGTTGATATTCTCTGTATGAAATATTTTTTCTCAAGAAATAAAACCTGTCTTTATTTTTAAATCCTTCACTCAATATTTTTTTATACTCTCCTTCTGTTTGGTCTTTAAAAAGATCTGATAAATCGTAACTCAATGAATCCAGATTATCTTTAAACCTTTTCCCGTTTTTCTCCTGCAAACCATCCGCACCAAAATCAATGTATATGTCAAACTGCGGAACACTGGTGCTTAACATTTCTCCATCTTCGCTGTAAATCGTTCCACGCTCTGCTTCCGTCGCTTCAGGTTTTATGTGCAGACTATCACTAATGTCACGCCAATGTTTGCCTTCAACCTGTTGTATGTAAAACGCTTTGCCGATAATTACAAATCCGACAATCACTACTGCGATATAAGCCAGATACACTCTCCATAATATGTCGCGTTTTACATCCATTCTTTCAAATACCTATTTAGTTTTCTCTGCTTTTAATCTTTGCGGGACTTCGCTGCTTATCTTCAAACCCAATGGCTCTGCAGCTTTCAGCACTTGCGATTCTTCGCTCTTAAACATTACTTCACTTTTTAGTGTTTTATATTCGTATTGCAATTCTTTTAATTCATTTTGTGTTTTATTGATATTGCGAATGGTTTTATCAGCTGTATGACCATTAGCGATATATAAAACTGCCAACACACTCAGAAACAAAAAGAAATTCATGTTACCGGTTATCCATTGATAGCGGAATACTTTCTTCAATTGATTTTTTGATACTGTATTTGTTGTTGTTTCAGCCATTTGTTTTTTGTTACCAGCTTTTGCTTTTCATGTAATCGAGTGTTGCGTCGCACACTTCAACTTTCATTTATCACTCAATATTTGTCATTTATAATTTTTCTGCCACTCTCAACTTTGCACTTCTGCTTCTGTTATTTTTTTTCAATTCAACATCTGTTGCAGTAATGGGTTTCTTTGTTATTATTTTAAACACAGCATCTTTCGTTTCAGACATGAAAGGGTTATCAGGCATTTCGTCGAAACTGCCCTGGCGAAAAAAATTCTTTACCAACCTATCTTCTAATGAATGAAAAGTGATGATAGCCGCTCGACCACCTTGTTTCAATACAGCGGGTAACTGCTGTAACATTTCTTTTAATACCCCCATTTCATCATTCACTTCAATTCGTAAAGCCTGGAACACTTGCGCCAAGTACTTGTTAGGATTGCCTTTCACCACTGGACTGATCAGCGATTTGAATTGGATAATATTTTGTGCAGGCAATTGTTTACGTTGCTGAACAATATGCTTGGCCAATGTTTTGGAGTTAGTTACTTCGCCATACTGTTCAAATAATTTGTGCAGTTGTGGTTCAGTATAAGTGCGGATAATATCCGCAGCACTTAACTCCTGACGCTGATCCATTCTCATATCCAAAGGGCCATTAAAGCGAATAGAAAAACCACGATCACCTTCATCAAACTGATGTGAGCTTACTCCGAGATCAGCTAAAATGCCATCTACCTGTTGCACTTTATGCAACCGTAAAAAACGTTGCAGGTGGCGAAAATTTTGCGGAACAAAGATTACCCGTTCATCAACAGGTACATTTTTTTGTGCATCAGCATCCTGATCAAATGCAAATAATTTTCCATTCGCATTTAATTTTTCGAGTATCCCTTTGCTATGACCACCACCACCAAACGTGCAATCAACATAAACTCCATCCGGTTTAATATTAAGCGCATCGAGTGTTTCATGAAAGAGGACAGGGATGTGATAATTAGAATTTTCTGATTTGAGATTTTTGATTTGAGATTGATTTTCTTTTTGATCACTCATAATTCTTAATTCTTAAATCATCATTCATTGTTTTTTCCTGCCATCACTTCCTTGGCTAAATCGCTAAATGCATCCGGTGAAAAATCCTCAAAGAGCTGTTTGTACTTACTAGCATCCCAGATTTCGAATCGATCGAGTGCTGCAGCAAGAATTATATCCTTGCCTAATCCTGCAAATTCCTTCAGTGAAGCCGGTAACAACATTCTTGAAGCTGAATCCAGTTCAATTTCTGTGGCACCTCCTAAAAACTGACGACGGAATTGGCGTACTTTCGGGTCGAAATCATTCAACTGACTAATCTTGGCAATTATGAGTTCCCAACTTTTGATCGGATATAGTGTGAGGCACTTTTCAAATCCACGACTGAGGATGAAACGCGTTTCCCCTTCAGGCAACTGTTTTTTCAGTCCGCCCGGAAGCAGGAAGCGACCTTTCGCATCAACTGTAGCCTCATATTCGCCGTGAAATCCGTTCATTGTTAATAAATATTGTTCAAGATTACCACTTGTTGACACAAAATAACACTTTTTCCCACTTTAAATCCTAATTTGAAGTGATTGTATTTATCCACAGATTATATTTGTCCGAAACTCAATACCAGAAAGAGTTTGAGATGATTTTAAAGAAATAAGCTGTGATTTTGATGTGAATTATTGTGGATAAGCAGGCAAGAAGCCTTTTGGGCTTGAATTCCAGAGAAAGATTTTAGTGAGTAGTGCTGCATTTATAAATAGAAATTATCTAAAACCGAATAAGAATTTTGAATTGATATGCTATCGAAAAATTTATTTATCAAAGACTTTACCTACGATTTATCTGATGAGAAGATTGCAAAATATCCATTACCGCAAAGGGATGAAAGCAAACTTTTGATTTATAAAGACAACCTTATTTCTGAGGATATTTATTACAATCTGAATAACTATTTACCTGAAAATTCATTGCTCATTTTTAATAATACCAAAGTTGTTGAAGCAAGATTATTATTTCAGAAATCTTCGGGTGGAATAATTGAAATTTTTTGTTTAGAACCAGATGAACAATATGCAGATATTACTTCTGCCATGTTGCAAAAGGAAAAAGTTTTATGGAAATGTTTAGTAGGTGGTGCAAAAAAATGGAAAGAAGGGTCATTGATTAAAATGATTAATTATGATTCAAAAGAAATTATTTTATCTGCCACCATAGTGAAAAAAAGAACCGATCATTTTTTGATTGAATTAAGTTGGAATGATGATAGAATATCCTTTGCTGAAGTATTGCATCATGCAGGCTTAATTCCTTTGCCTCCTTATTTAAACAGGGAAGCAGAAAAAAAAGACAAAGAAACGTATCAAACAATTTATGCAAAACATGATGGTTCTGTTGCTGCACCAACAGCAGGATTACATTTTACGGAAAGGTTGTTTGAAAAATTAGCTCAGAAAAATATTCAATGTAATTTTGTTACACTGCATGTTGGAGCAGGTACATTCAAGCCGGTAAAAACAGAAACGATTCATGAACATGAAATGCATGCCGAGTTTATTGATGTTTCTTATTCTTTCATTCAAAATTTAATCGAGAACATTGATAAAACAATCGTTGCAGTTGGAACAACTTCTTTAAGAACATTGGAAAGTTTGTACTGGATGGGTGTGAAAATAGAAGAGAGTAGAGAGTCTATAATCGGGAGTAATCCGGATATTGAAGATATTTCAGTTCATCAATGGGATCCGTACAATGCAGAAAGAACAAGTATTTCAGTAAAAGAGTCTTTAGAAAACTTATTGCAGTGGATGAAACAAAACAATTTAGAAAGACTGATCACTAAAACACAGATCATCATTGTGCCCGGATATAAATTTAACGTCATCAAAGGATTGATCAGTAATTTTCATCAACCGCAATCAACTTTACTATTATTAGTTGCCGCTTTAGTAGGTGATGACTGGAAAAAAATATATAGCTATGCACTTGACAATTATTTTCGATTCTTGAGTTATGGTGACGGAAGTTTATTATGGAATAAAAGTTAAGGAATATCCAATGGCATTTCAACAGTAAAGATGGTGCCTTTACCTAAGGTACTGTCCACTTTTATTTTTCCTTTGTGAGCATCAATCACTGTTTTTACATAACTCATACCCAAACCAAATCCCTTTACATTGTGAACATTACCAGTATGGGCTCGGTAAAATTTTTCAAATATTCGTTTTGCGTTTTCTTTTGTCATGCCAATACCATTATCCTCCACACTGAGGACTACTAATTTATTAGAGCTATGTGTCGTGACTTTTATCACAGGATTATCTTTTGAATATTTAATTGCATTATCAATGAGGTTTGAGATCATATTCGTGAAATGAATTTCATCTGCACTGATTAGATCATTTTTAGCGTTCAGTAAAAAAACAACCCTCCCCATTTTCTCTTTTAACTGTAATTCATAGTTATCCAATACATTTTTTACAATATCGTGCATGTGTAATTTTTTAAAGTTTAATTGCAACTCCTGTTTTTCCATCAAAGCAGCCTGCAGAATGGTTTCTACATGCTTATTCATTCGCTTGTTTTCTTCTTTGATGATTCCTGTAAAGTATTGGAACTTCTCTTTATCATTATACACTTTTTCATTTCTTACTGCATCTATTGCCAAAGAGATAGTAGCCAAAGGTGTTTTCAATTCATGCGTCATATTATTAATGAAGTCACTCTTGATCTCACTTAATTTTTTCTGATTGAGTAAGGTTTTGAGAGTTACATAAAATGCTGCAAGTATGATAAGCATGAAAATGGCAACTGCTGCGATCACCCATTTCAAAGAATCCCAGACTTGTTTTTTATAATCGGGAACAATGATGATCAGATTTTCAATAGCACTCATGTTTTCAATATCTGATGCATTTCCTGATGTGATAGGAATAATCGTTCTGTGATTATTAGTGGTTTCCATCAACTCCTCCTCAAAATTTCGGGAATGCATTGCGACTTCTCCCTGATCATTCACAACAGCAAAATCGAAACTTAGTTTTTTTAATCCTTCTTTTTCAAACGAAACTTCTAATTTTTTATAAATATCCTGTTGAGAAAATCTGTCTGCAATAGAAGGTGGTTTTGCAAGTTTTGATAAATCGAATCCAAACCTGAAACCCGGTTTACGTGTAATATTTAATGATGGTGAATTATGAACAGATTTACTTAAATCATTCGCAACACTTGTTCCCGCATCACTCACTTTATGGAATAACTGAACCTCTCCCACTTCCAAAATATTTTCAAGCCATGAAGCCTGTAACCAAATAAGGCCTAACAGCGAAAGTGTGATCAGTATAACAATGAGGGGTAATGTTCTCTTCATCAACACAAATATAATGCTCTCATAAGCTTACTAAGAAGCATGTCTCAGGTTTATCAACCTTTTAACGAAGAAATTATAAAATATGCATTGAGATTTGACTGAATATCTTAATTTTCATTTATGATTGATCTGTCAGCAGGCACTTTACTTATCTCCGACCCATTTTTAAAAGATCCCAATTTTTTAAGAACGGTAGTGCTTTTATGCGAACATCAGTTCGAGGGAAGTTTCGGTTTTGTATTGAATAAATTATATGATCAGAAAATTGGCGATCTTGTTGAAGATCTTGCAGGTATTAAATTTCCTGTTTATTACGGCGGGCCTGTGCAGGTTGACACTTTACATTTCCTGCATCGTTGTCCTGAATTGATTGATGGCGGCATTTTAGTTACAGATGATACTTATTGGGGTGGCAATTTCGAAACCGTAAGTGCATTACTGAAACAAAACGGTTTACAACAAAATGATATTCGTTTTTATATCGGTTATAGTGGTTGGGGACAAGGACAATTGGAAGATGAATTAAAAACAAAAAGCTGGATTACTTCTGCTGGTACCAGTAAATTAATCTTTCATCGCTATGCAAATATGATCTGGAAAGAAGCATTGAAAGATTTGGGTGGCGAGTACGAACAAATGATCAACTATCCTATCGATCCGCAATTAAATTAAACTTTCATTTCAGGAATATCCCCGTTAATTATTATTCTTCCTGCTGTTTTATTTTTTATTTCTTCAACAGTTACGCCGGGTGCACGTTCTAATAAAACAAAACCATCTTCTGTTACATCTAATACTGCTAATTCTGTTACAATTTTTTTTACGCATCCAACACCAGTTAATGGCAATGTGCATTGAGGTAATAGTTTGCTTTCGCCTTTTGGATTGGTATGCATCATGGCAACAATAATATTTTTTGCACTTGCAACAAGATCCATAGCACCCCCCATTCCTTTCACCATTTTTCCGGGGATTTTCCAATTCGCAATATCTCCTATGTCGCTTACTTCCATTGCTCCTAAAACAGTGAGATCAATTTTTCCGGCTCGTATCATTCCAAAACTTTCTGCACTGTCAAACAATGCAGCTCCTTTAATTAATGTAACAGTTTCTTTTCCTGCATTAATTAAATCGGCATCTACTTCTTCTTCTGCAGGATAGGGCCCCATTCCCAGAATTCCATTTTCGCTTTGCAATATCACAGTCATCTCTACAGGAATATAATTCGCAACTAAAGTTGGAATGCCAATACCAAGATTAACATACATGCCATCTTTCAATTCCTGTGCAATGCGTTTCGCAATTCCGTATTTATCAAGCGGCATAAATTATTTGAGATTTATTATTTAAGATTTGATGAACCCAACTTCCATTACTTTATTTAACTATTGTTACATTCGATTCTTCCAGTGGAAGAATCGCACTCTTCTACGTTCTTCACTTTATTCTACTATTATTAACTACTAATTCTCACCGTTCTTTTTTCAATTCTTTTTTCATAATTAATTCCCTGAAAAATTCGATGAACATACACACCGGCAACATCAACTGCATCAGGATTTATTTCACCGGGCTGTACCAATTCTTCCACTTCAGCAATGGTAATATTTCCAGCTTTTGCCATAGAAGTTGAAAAATTTCTTGTTGTTTTTCTGAAAACCAAATTGCCTAACGTATCACCTTTCCATGCTTTTACAATGCTGAAATCCGCATGCAGTGCATATTCCATCAAATACTTCTTTCCATTAAATTCTCTTATTTCTTTTTCGTTTGCAATTTCAGTTCCAACACCTGCCGGTGTAAAAAATGCAGGAATGCCCGTACCCGCCATTTCAATTCTTGTGGCTAATGTTCCTTGCGGAACGAGATCCACTTCTAATTCGCCGCTTAATAATTGACGTTCGAATTCTGCATTCTCTCCAACATAACTACTGATCATTTTTTTGATCTGTTTTGTCTTCAATAACAATCCCAGTCCAAAATCGTCAACGCCTGCATTATTAGAAATGCAGATCAAATTTTTAATCCCTTTTTTTACAAGTGCTGCGATACAATTTTCAGGAATGCCGTTTAATCCAAAACCACCAAGCATAATGGTAGCACTATCTGCAATATCATATATTGCTTCATCAGCCCCGGAGAAAATTTTATTCATATAAATCAATCGTTAGTGTGCTGTTCAATTCATTAGAAATTATCATTCGGCTTTACCACTCATCTTGAATCTTTGCCTTGGACCGTAAGAAGAAACAGAGTCCATTAGTATCTTGAATTTATCGGGATGCTTTTCATAAAATTGATAACTGTAATAAAACTGCTCTTTTGAAATATGGTGCAAATAAAAAACCTGTTGATATAATAAAAGATTATTTTTTGTCTTTAACAAGGCAGAATCTTTTAAGATCAGCAAATTGTTTAACTCCTCTGCATTTAGGAGGTCCCACATTACCACTTTAATGGTATCCAAAGGCAGTACTTCCATTTTTTTATTTTTTCCGTTACAGGAAAAGATAAAGGATGTTAAGACCACAAAAAAACAACAAATAAACATCTTCATCGCAGTTCATCTTTATATCGTGATGCATTGGCAACGTCCAACTGACTCAATATTTCGACTGCCTTCGCTTTTTCATCACTTGATGCATTTTTAAAAATACCGATCAACTCAATAAGCTTTGTCTGTAATAAGAATTCGACAACCATTGTATTAGGCACTTCTTTGTTGAATGCCTGTAATTGTGTTAAAGCCTGCAATATATTACTTCTAGCTTCTGTTTCATTATCATACAGCTTATCTAATCCTGCACGATAATATGTATAAATGACATCGTGCACAATATTGTTTCTGCTGTTGCTTAAATTGCCTGAAAGCCAATATCTATTTCGCAACCCGTCAAATGCACGCCATCCGCTGATATTATTTCCTTCGGGTGCATTGTTAACGATATTTTGTGTTTTTTGATAATACGCATCACCGCCTTTCGGTGAAAAGGAATCATAATCCAATCCAAGAATTATGTTCACATAATAAGCGAACATGGCAGTTAAATTAGCAGCCAGTGCATCTGTTCCTTGTACGCGATTCTCGTTAAATTCAATCGGTTGATACTCGATATATTTAAACGTGAAATCCTGATCCTGAAAATTCACTAATGCTGTTTGATAACTAGCATTGTACACTGGTCTTGCTGCCTGAATAATCAGGGTTGCATGATATACATTGGGTTCTACAATAGACTGAAGATTTAAGAGGAAACTGCATTGTATCTTTTCACTTTCATTAAACTGATCGTTGGTCCATTTACGGCTGTTGATAAAATTGATCAATTGGTTTTGTAAAGTGACAAAAATTTTTTTATCGACTGTTGTGTTAATACGGCTTGCATTGACTGTTACTTTAGCCTGAATTTCCTGAGCATTTGTACAGAAAGAAACGAATAATACTAAAAATAATATGTAGAATGTCTTCAGCATGTTTTATTATACTGCAAGTAACAAACAAAACGACAGTAGTAGTACTGTCGTTTTGTTATTTTAAATAATTCGTATGATTATCTGAACAGATCGTTCTCGTTGTTCTTACGATAGTAGATTTTATTTTCTACAAACTCTTGAGTAGCAAGGATAGCAGGATTAGGCATTTTTTCATATGCTTTAGAGATCTCTATCTGCTCTTTATTTTCATGGATTTCTTCAAGACTGTCTGTGTGACTTGCAAATTCTTCCAGTTTATTGTGCAGTTCTTCTCTTAAAGAAATGTTGATTTGATTGGCACGACGCGAAACAATAGCGATCGATTCATACAAATTGCCTGTCTGAGATTTGATATCAACAAGGTTTTTAGTCTCCACCACATTGGATGTATTTCCACTAAGGTGCCTTCTTAATTTGCTCATTTTTTAAATTTTTAAGATAATTAGTTGATTGAGATTTATATTTACTTACTTCATTTAACAATTTACTGTCTGCAAATCTTTCAGAAAAATCACTGCATTCTGCCAACACTTTTTCAAATCTTTCGGTTTGTTTATCTTCAGTACTCAGTTCAGCATATTTATAATACGACTTGATAACCTGTAATTTATATTCATCTGCTTTCTTCGAATCCGGAAAATTTTCCGATACGAGTCCAAATGTAATTGCAGCAGCTTTATAATATCCCAAATTATAATACAGTTGGGCATTATTATAATCTTTCATTTCTAACTTTTCTCTGCCCTTATCAATAATAGAGGTTGCTTCAGCAACCCTTGTTGAAGTCGGGTGAGTATTAATAAAAGCCTGCATCAAAGAAATTGACTTGGTTGTATTGGTTTGATCCAGATCAACCTTCGGTGATTGTTTATAGAAACAATAGGCCCGCATATATTCACATTCTTCTGTTTTATTACTTCCGGGAAATGTTTCTGTAAAATTTTTAAAATAGTTTTCTGCGTTAAGATAATCTTTTTGATAATAATAACAGAAAGCTATTTTATAATACATATCCTCAAAACGGGGAGTACCTTTTACAAACGAGATCATGTCTTCAAATAATATCTGGGCATTATTATACTTTTTTTCCGCATAATATTGCTCAGCCATCGAATACTTATATTCATTATCATGGCTCTTCAGTATTTGGTTAAACGACTTGCCATGCCCCTTCGCAAACAATTTCTCAATCTTATGAAAACAAGAGGTTAACGTTACAATACAGAAAATAAAAAGTACAACTTTCTTCATAGAAGTGCGCAAAGGTAGTTATTTCGTGGCAATTTATACACTCAAACAATGTAAACAGATTAGTTGTAGTTAAGATTAATATAAATAATAAAGCCCCACCTTAATCAGGCAGGGCTTTATCATTTATTTCAGAAAATCGTAGATTATCCTTTAGTTTTTAAGTTTGGGTGAGGAGAAGGCACTGTATTAGGGCCATCTTCAGTTGTACCCTGAAGGTCAATAGTGCTTGCATCACCGGTTCCACCATCATAATTGAAGATGAACCTATTTTCAGCAATACCTTGTTTTTCTACTAAATATTTAATCACCGCACTAACTCTTTCATAGCTCAATTGCTGTGCAGCTTTGCTTGCAGCAGGATGACCAATTACTTTTACTTTACAATTTGGATTTGCTTTGATCTTAGTTGCAGCTGCAGCTAATAATTTTTCAGCATCTTTTGACAACTTAACTCCGCTTTTAAAGTTTACGCTTGGTAAATCAGACAAAGAACATTCCGCAGCAGGAGCTAATTTCAAATTAGCGATCTGATCTCTTAATTCTTTGCAACAAGCAGGTTCTGGGCATGTTCCAACACCGTCATTGTTTACTGGGAAGCAATTTCTTGGAGTAAGCGGTTCTTTATCTCTGTAATCAGGAACGCCATCGCCATCAGTATCTTTAGAAACACCATGGCTGTCAACAGGAGCACCTGCTGGTGTATTTGGCTCAAGGTCAAATTGGTCTGTAACACCATCGCCATCTGCATCAGGTAAAACAACTTTTGGCAACTTCATGTGCTTTGGAGCATTCAACTCGCTGTAACCATAGTTGTTTGGATTGATCCACCATAAAGGCTGAACATTTTTAGCTTTGTTTCCTAAATTGATATTCAGCTTAACGCCTGAATAAAACCAAGCATCATTAGCATTGCTGTATGGGCTTGTATAAGTGTCCAGATAATCATTATTAGTAAATGTTCCTTTAGATTCAATAGCTAAATTGACTGTGTTGCTGATTTTGAAAGCAACGCCGCCACCCAAATTAACACCCACTTTATTCATCGAACCGTTATTACCACCGGCTGTAAAAGAGTTATAAGGACCGTTATTTTTACTTTGTGTTAAAGTTGTAGAAAATAATTCTAAGCCAGTGATCAGGTAAAAATTAACTGTTGGGTTCCCTCTGTAATAGCTCGCAGTATTTAAAGAAGTGATTAAATCTGCACCCACATGGAATGAATTGTTTTTGTAAGCGTAAGTAGCACTTGTACTGTTTAACAAATTGTTTGGATCGTTATAGCCTGTTCCGCTTCCGCTATTAGTATAATAGGAGACATAAGGGCGAACTGAGAATGTATGGCTCAATGATTTCCTCAAGGTTAAAGTAGCACCGAAACCCGCAGAATTGTTTAAATCACCTGTTAAAACAGGCACTCCCAATCCTATACCTAATTCCCATTGATCGCGGGGTTTAGCAGGGTATGGAAACTGATTGTTTAAAAACTCATTGTATTGAGGCATACGTTGTGCAGGGACTTTAGAACTGTCTTTCCAGTTCCAACCCCAATCTGCATTGGTTTGGGCAAAACTGACTGTTTGAAATAAAACAACCAGAGAAGCCATTAAAAAAACATACTTTTTGCTTGCCATAACTAATATTTGAGATTAAAAAATTATTTGAGATTAAAATAAATTCAACAGCGTAAAATTATTACAAAGCACATGAATTAACAAAATAAAATACTATAAAAGTGGTTCAACCTCTGCTTTAAGACAGATATTTGTCGATTAACGTTGCTTCTACTACATTATTGTGAAGGGATTGTTATATTGCAACACATTTTTATGAATTTAGCACGCCAAGTAATAAAAGACGAATTAAACCATTTTGAGCAGCACTTTCGTGATGCTGTAAAAAGCAGAGTTCCTTTGCTCGACAGGATCATGCAATACATTGTAAAAAGGAAGGGTAAACAACTGAGGCCCATGTTTGTACTTTTATGCGCCAAATTAGGTGGCGATATCAACGATTCTTCTTATCGGGCCGCTTCTATTGTAGAACTTTTGCACACAGCTTCTCTTGTCCACGATGATGTTGTTGATGATGCAATGGAACGAAGGGGTTTCTTTTCAATCAATGCTCTCTGGAAAAATAAAATTGCAGTTTTAGTGGGTGATTATATGTTAATGAAAGCTTTGCTGCTTTCTCTTGATAAAAAAGAATATACGATTTTACAAATCCTTGCTGCCGCCGTGAAGGAAATGGTTGAAGGAGAATTGTTACAAATGGAAAAGTCAAGGAATTTAAACTTGAAGGAAGACGTTTATTATACAATCATCAAAGGCAAAACAGCTTCTTTATTAGCATCGGGTTGCGCATCAGGTGCCGCTTCTACTTTTAAAGATGAAGCATCTATTGAAAAAGTGCGATTGTTTGGAGAAAATGTTGGCATCGCATTTCAAATTAAAGATGATCTGTTTGATTACGGCAGTGCCGATATCGGGAAACCTACGGGCAATGATATCCGAGAAAAAAAATTAACGCTTCCGCTGATCTACACTTTAAATAATTGTGATGCCGATACCCGTAAAAAAATTATTTATATCATCAAGAACCAAAACACTAAAAAAGACAAAGTGAAATTTGTGATTGATGAAGTTAAAAAAGCCGGTGGAATCAAATATGCAACTGAAAAAATGTTTGCATACAGGGATGAAGCATTGTCTCTTTTATATGAATTTCCTGATACTGAATACAGACGAGCTTTAGAAGAATTGGTGCGTTACACTACCGACAGAAATTATTAATTTTTATTACCTGTTTTATCAAACCTTCATTAACTTTAATGTGTTGAGTAAAGAATGAACTGTACAAGTGTGCGACGCAACGACAGTTCATTAGTATCAATACAGTTTAGTCAATAAAAATTCGATCAGATTCATGCAAAAAAGATGGAAGATATTAGAAGCAGATGAATTGAAAGCACAAGCTTTGTATGAATCTTTGAAAATCAATAAAACGCTCTGCAAAATTTTAGTGCAGAGAGGTCTTGATGATTTTGAAAAATCAAAACAGTTCTTTCGTCCGCAATTAACAGACTTACATTCGCCATGGTTGATGAAAGACATGCGAAAAGCAGTGGACAGGATTTTAACTGCATTCCACAAAAAAGAAAAAATTTTAGTCTTTGGTGATTATGATGTTGATGGTACAACAAGCGTGGCAAGCATGTTTCAGTTTTTACAAAAAATTTATCCTGCTGTTGATTTTTATATTCCGCACCGTTATCGAGAAGGCTACGGCATTAGTAAATTAGGAATTGATTTTGCAAAAGAAAATAATTTCAGTTTAATTATTTCGCTCGACTGCGGTATAAAAAGTGTTGAATTGATCACTTATGCAAAAACTTTGGGCATTGATTTTATTGTGTGTGATCATCATCTTCCCGATAACGAATTACCCGAAGCTGTTGCGATATTAAATCCCAAACAAAAAGATTGTAATTATCCTTACAAAGAATTGTGTGGATGCGGTGTTGGTTTTAAACTGATGCAGGCATTGAGCGAAGAATTAAAATTAGACGACGCCTATTATTTGCAATATTTAGATCTGGTAGCAACAGCCATTGCTGCAGATATTGTTCCCATCACCGGAGAAAACAGAACGCTGGCATTTTATGGTTTAAAAAAAGTAAACGAAAATCCTTGCGCAGGAATTAAAGCATTAATGAAGCTGGCTGCTGTAGAAAAAGAAATGCATATTGTAAATCTTGTTTTCATCATCGCACCAAGAGTAAATGCTGCAGGAAGAATGGATGACGCAAAAAAAGCAGTGCAATTATTTATTGAACAGGATGCAACGAAAGCGATGGAATTTGCAGAAATGCTGCACAGTGACAATACTGACAGAAAAGAAGCTGACAGCAGCATTACAGAAGAAGCGCTCGCCATTATTGAAAGTGACGTTACATTGATCAACAGAAAAACAACAGTCGTATTTCAGGAACACTGGCACAAAGGTGTTGTTGGAATTGTTGCCAGCAGGTTGATTGAAAAATATTATCGCCCAACAATTGTATTAACCAAAAGCGGTGAATATGTCGCAGGCAGTGCCAGAAGTGTGGCGGGATTTAATTTGTACGAAGCCATTCACGCATGCAGAGAACATTTGATCGGATACGGCGGACACTTTGCAGCTGCAGGTATGACTTTGATGCCGGAGCATGTTGATGCGTTTAGTGATGCATTTGAAAGTATCGTTGCTGCAACAATTGCCCCCGAATTATTAATTCCTGAAATAATCATTGATTCAGAAATTTCTTTTGCTGAATTAACTCCCATTTTTTACAGCATACTTTCTCAGATGGAACCTTTTGGCCCGGAAAACATGAAGCCTATTTTTATAGTTAAAAAAGTGATAGATACCGGTTTTTCTAAAATCGTGAAAGAACAACATATCCGTTTTTCAGTAAGACAAAATAAAATCGCTTTTACCGGAATCGGATTTAATATGGCCGAAAAATTTTCTATTCTGCAAATGCAACAACCAATCGACATTGTTTTCACTTTAGATATGAATCAATGGAATGGTGAAAAGAATCTGCAATTGAAAGTGATTGATATAAGATTGAGTCAATAAAAAAGGATAGCAACTTTTGCTGCTATCCTTTAGTTTTTAAAATTTATTTTTTTCTAAAATTTTATTTCATCAAATCAACACTTCTGTTGATAAAGTTAGTCAACTCGGCTCCTTTTAATAATCCTTGTGACAATAAAGCTAAGTCAGCCAAACTTCTGATTTGTTTTCCTTGCTTGTCAACATCTGTTTCTTTTAATAAAGATTGATAGATAGGATGATTGCCGTTTACTGTCAACGTAACTTCATCAGGCATGGTTGCGTAGAAGGCAGTCATTCCTCCACCAACCCCGGCCATGTCTTTCATTCTGCGCATAAATTCAGGGCGTGTGGCAACAACCGGCGGAGCATCCGTGCTCAAGCCTTTTACTTCAACAGTAACATGTAATTCAGGAACAGGGAATTCAAATAGTTTTTTTAAATTTTCTGTTTCATCTTTTGACAGAATACTTTCACTTGCTTCTTGCTTGTCTATCAAATTATCAATGATATCTGCATCCACTCTTACAAAATGAACATTCTCCCATTTCATTTCCATATTATTGATAAAAGCAGCATCCACCAAGGTTTCCATCTTAACCACCACATATTCTTTTGCAACAGCAGCTTGTATAAATGCATCCTGCTGTACAGGATTTGTTGTGTAGATGATTACTTGCTTTCCTTCTTTATTTTTCTGCAGCACTTCCGTTGCAAGTTTATATTCATCAAGTGTATAGAATTTACCTGAGGTATCTTCCATTACCAAAAATTTATTCGCTTTTTCTAAAAATTTATCATCAGTCATCATTCCGTACTTCACGAACAAACCAAGGCTTTCCCATTTCTGTTCAAATTCAGCTCTCTCTTTATTAAATATTTCTTCCAATTTATCCGCAACTTTCCTCGTAATATAGCTATTGATCTTTCTCACATTAGGGTCTCCCTGTAAATAACTTCTACTCACGTTCAATGGAATATCCGGACTGTCGATCACTCCGTGCAACAGCATTAAAAATTCAGGAACAATTTCTTTCACTTCATCCGTTACAAAAACCTGATTGCTGTATAATTGAATTTTATCTTTTTGAATTTCATAACTCTGTTTGATCTTAGGGAAATATAAAATACCGGTCAAATTAAAAGGATAATCCACATTCAAATGGATCCAGAATAAAGGCGTTTCTCCAAAAGGGTATAATTCTCTATAAAATTTTTCATAGTCTTCTTTGGTTAATTCACTTGGCTTTTTAACCCAGATTGGATTGGTATTGTTAATCGATTTATCTTCTTCGTCTTTTTTCTTTTCTTCTGCAACATCAGTAAAGTAGATCGGTATCGGCAAGAACTTACAAAATTTTTCCAAGATACTTTTTATGCGATGAGCTTCTAAAAATTCTTTGCTTTCTTCGTTGATATGCAAAATAATTTTGGTGCCTCTTTCTTTCTTTTCAACTTCATACAATTCAAATTCGGGGCTACCATCGCAACTCCAGTAAACAGTTGCCGCATCTGCATTATAACTCTGCGTTAAAACTTCTACTTTTTCACTCACCATGAATGAGCTGTAAAAGCCCAAACCAAAATGACCAATGATATTGGCATCTTTATATTTTGTCAAAAATTCTTCTGCACCGCTGAAAGCCACCTGATTCAAATATTTATCAACTTCTTCTTTCGTCATCCCAACACCTCTGTCCGAAATGGTCAAAGTCTTTTCTTTAGCATCCAATAACACGTCAATTCTCAGATCACCAATCTCACCTTTGGCTTCACCAATCCCTGTCAATGTTTTTAATTTCTGCGAAGCATCAATGGCATTACTCACTAATTCGCGAATAAAAATTTCGTGGTCACTGTAGAGGAATTTTTTAATGATGGGGAAAATGTTCTCTGTTTGAACACGTATCTGTCCTTTTTGCATAATAGAAATTTTTTGTTACAAGCTTTTGATTAAAAATGACACGATGGTTGCGTTGTTCCGAAGGAATCCCATTGGGACACACTTGTACTGCAACAACCACTTCAGCATGTCAAACACAATACCAAGCCTGCTAATGCTGACATGATGGCAAGTTATTTAAACCAAAACTGCCCGTATTGCTACAGCAGTTAGTTTAAATTTTAATTATTTTCTAATGTGTGTTTCCGATAATATTAACACTGTTCAAACTGAATGTTCCGCTGGTCGATTCGGCATTAAAGCCGTAAAAACGAAGTTTAACGGGATTGGTCAAATTAGTATGATTGCTGCCAAATGCAATACTGCAGCCTGTTTGGGCAGTCGTGGTTCCACGGTCAACCACTTGAAATATATTATTTGAATTTGCAATGATGGCATTATTTGCCGGACTGATGGATGCTATAAGATTATTGGCAAAATTGTCAATGCTTGAACGGACAGCCCATTGCCTTACACCGGTTGCAGAACGCTGGATAGTGAATGAAAGGGCATTTAAATCCAACTGATAACCTGATGCAGGAGTGATCGTTACTTCAAAATACTGTGTGCCAGATAATGTTCCTGTAAAATTATTCGAACCGTTTGTTGCACCCAAAGGCCAAGATGAAAATGAAAACCTCCCTGCTGATGAAGAGTTTGATCCCACACCAACAGCGAGAAAAGAACCAAAAGTTATTCCTTCTGCAGCTGGCACTTTTGTCGGGTCAGTTGTTCCCGATGTTGTGGTAACATCAGAAAAAGTATAAGCAGCAGTAAAGCTTTTATTCAGGATGCATCCTGTTGCTGCAGTAACATCTTTTGTACTTCTGGTCTGAAATTGAAGGGTTGAATAAATATTGGCATAACCTATCCAGTTTTGACAGCTTGTTGGCAATACACTTGCTGCAAAAGAAGCAGATGGAGCAGTAAACAATGTTGTATTTCCTGTTGCATCAGCCAATGTTTTATAACCACTGTAAGTTGTACCTGAAGTTGAGGAAGCTGTTGCATTATTTATTTGTATCAAAGTATTTTCGATCGCTGAAATATTATTGATGAGTTGTGCAATGGTTACAACTTTAGGCGTAATAATCTTATTTATTCCTGATGCTTTGCTAGGCAAAGAAGTAGCCGGTAAATTCACTTCCATCATGCCTTTATAATTGGTAAGTGTTCCTCCTGTAAGATCAATAAAAACAGAATCGCCGGGATTAAATTTTGCTGTGGACGAAGTACTTCCAAAATAAAGATCAATGCCGCTGTTTCCATCCTGAATGATCATATTTCCTGCTGCAAGATTGGATGCATTGGAAATAACAATCCCGGTGATTGCAACAGATCCCAATAAAATATCGGTACCGGAATAAAAGTTTCTTAAAGTGGCAATACTTATTTTACTTGCCGCACAACGTTGCGCAATAAACTTTGCATCACTTGTATCTCTTAAAATCAATTCAGGCGTTGTTTTATAAACAAAATAAAGCGCTGTGATCAGTCCTTTACCCTTTGGTGTTTTAACACCAGCAAAATTTGCATACCCGCTTGTATAAACAACAGTTTTATTACCTGAACAATCAATGATCGTTCGGTTTACAGAGCTTTTAGAAGCCGAAACATCAGCATAGGTCAAAGCAGTATCTGTTGCAGCAAATTGCACACTGTCTTTTATTTGTATCAGCATACTTTGCAAACTGTCGCTTAACTGATTAATTGATATTGGTCTCGGGATGATGGTATTTCCTAAACTTCCTTTCACAAGAAAAGTATCAAACAATGTTGTTGGAATTGCAGTCAAAGACGGACTGGATGGTGAACTATTGTCAATCATCCCGATTTGAATTAAACGGTTATAATCACTTATGTATAGCCCTTTACATTTAATAAAAATTTTTCTACCCACCGGATAATCAACATATAAATTACTTCCACCTAAATTAACAGTAATGCCTCCAGTAGAATCCTGAATACAAATTTGTTTATAAAGATTACTTGATTTGTCATCCCCAACAACAATCCCCGAAATAATCATATCGGTATTGATTTGTTCCAAGCCCCCCATGGTGTGCATTGCTTTTAATGCTTTGATAGAATTATTGGCAGAAATATTTGGTGCAATAAAAGCTGGTGGTTCATCAAATTTCCTTTGGCAGGAACTATTTCCTGCCAAAATTAAACTGATAGTAAAGGTTCCCGCCATAAAAAAATTCAAGTCCTTTTTCATAAACCTGTTTTATTTTTTTTAAAATCTGATAGTAGTGCTGAATATAAAATTCAGTCCATGGTAATAATAAAATTTAGGGGGGTATTTGCTTGTGTTCAGTGTGCTGAAGTCAAAACGTAACTGCTCTGATGCACTGGATTCGATATTTTGATTGTTAAATAAATTATTTATACTTCCATGCAGGAATAAAAATATTTTATGTTTATTTCTTTTTTTAGAAAC
>CAIVCF010000135.1 GCA_903904335.1 uncultured Chitinophagaceae bacterium
TTATTTGATTTTCAGTATTTATATAAATCCTTAACTTGGCAATATGAAAAGAACCATTGTAAGCAGCATATTGTTGTTATGGCAGTTAAACTGTACAGCCCAATCACTATCTCCGATAATTGGTGCCAACAAAATAATTGACCCTTATCATTACACCAGTGTAAAATCACAAACCTTTGATAAGGCATCCGTTGCCTGTGCACATCCTTTGGCAAGTGCCATCGGTGCAGAAATGATGAAACAAGGCGGCAATGCATTTGATGCAGCAGTAGCAACACAATTGGTATTGGCCGTTGTGTATTCGAATGCAGGCAATATTGGTGGCGGTGGATTTTTAGTGGCCAGAAAATCTGATGGAAAAAGTATTGCTCTCGACTATCGGGAAACTGCTCCAGCAAAGGCTTCGAGAGATATGTACTTGGACAAAAACGGAAACGCACAAACATTGTTATCACAATTCGGCCATCAGGCAAGCGGTGTGCCGGGAACAATAGCTGGCTTATTTGCAACAGCTGCTTACGGAAAGCTTCCTTTTAAAACATTGATACAACCTGCCATTGATCTGGCAGAATACGGTTATACCATTACTGAAAGAGAAGCAGCAGCTTTGAATTCTGTTCGTGAATCACTTATTAAAAACAGTACGGCTCCTTCTGCTTTTGTAAAAGAAAATAAGTGGAAAGCAGGCGATACATTAATTCAAAAAGATATGGCAGAAACATTGAAGCGTATTCGCGATAATGGTCAGAAAGGTTTTTATGAAGGGAAGACTGCTCAACTGATCGTTGATGAAATGAAAAAAGGTGGTGGCATCATTTCTTTAGAGGATCTTAAAAATTATCAGGTAAAATCAAGAACTGCTTTGGAATTTAAATACAAAGGAAATACCATTATCGGAATGCCGCCTCCAAGCAGTGGTGGATTAATTGTTTGGCAATTGATGAAGATGATGGAACAAAGACCATTGGCAAATTATGGTTTTCAAACAACGAAAAGTGTTCAATTGATGGTGGAAGCAGAAAGAAGGTCCTATGCAGACAGAGCAGAATTCATGGGTGATCCTGATTTCTGGAAAGTTCCTGTAAAAACATTGACGAGTGATGCATACATTAAAAACAGAATGTCTGATTACGATTCAAACAAAGCAACACCAAGTAAAGAGATCAAAGCTGGTGTTATTAAAGAAAGTGAAGAAACAACACATATCAGCATTATTGATCAATACGGAAACATGATCAGCATCACCACTACTTTAAATAATTCTTATGGCAGCAGAACCGTTGTTGCAGGTGCCGGTTTCATTATGAATGATGAAATGGATGATTTTAGTGTGAAGCCTGGTGTTGCCAATATGTATGGTGCTATTGGCGGTGAGGCGAATGCCATTGCACCCGGAAAAAGAATGCTGAGTTCTATGACTCCGACATTAGTACTTGATAAAAAGAAAAAGCCTTTGATTGTTGCTGGAACTCCCGGCGGAACAACCATTCCGACATCTGTGTTTCAAACATTGGTGAATATTTTAGAGTTTGATATGAATGCAACTGATGCAGTTAATAAACCGAAATTCCATCATCAATGGATGCCTGATGAAGTAATGACAGAAAAAGGTTTTAGTGAAGATGTAAAAAAACAATTGCTCGCAATGGGTTATAAGATCTCTGAACGTGGTGCTATTGGCAGAACAGAAGTAATTAAAATTTTAGCTGATGGAAAACGTGAGGTTGCCGCTGATAAAAGAGGCGATGATTCTGTTTCGGGGTTTTAATAGTTTAGCAAAGATTTGAAAGCACAAATGTTCGATTCTTTCGGTGAAAGAATCGAACGAAACTAAAGCTAAATTCTTGTTCTGCTGTTTGCAACAAAAAAAAATCATGTCATTCGAAAAAGAATTTTTACAAAATACCATCAAACGTTTCAGAAATTATAAAGATCTGGGTGATAAAACTTTTGAGCAATTGAAAGAAGAAGATTTCTTCTTTCAACCTTCTTCTGAAAGTAATTCCATTGCCATTATCATTCAGCATCTGTATGGAAACATGATGAGTCGTTGGACGAATTTTTTAACCGAAGATGGTGAGAAAGAATGGCGTAAACGAGATGAAGAATTTGAAGTAATGCAATGCAGTCGCCGGGATCTAATATCCTTTTGGAACACAGGCTGGGATTGCCTTTTGTCAACTCTTATACAATTAAAGGAAGAAGATCTGAAAAGAGTGATTTTTATACGAACTGAACCATTGATGGTGATGGATGCTATTCTTCGTCAATTAGCACATTATCCCTATCATGTTGGGCAAATTGCTTATCTCGGAAAATTAATTCGTAATGAAGAATGGAACTCCCTAAGCATCCCAAAAGCAAAAGGAGCAAGTAAAGAATACAATGAAGGCATAAAAAAAGGTGTACACAAACAACCATAGACAATGAGTGATTATAATTTTGGTGTTGCCTTTGATCTGGACGGAACAATTATCGATAACAATTATTATCATATCCTTTCCTGGAAGGAATTTTATAAAAGAAGAAACAGAAATTTCACGACCGAAGAATTTATTGAACATTTTAACGGCAAAACAAACGCCGATGTTTTAAAGTATGTCTTTCACCCCAATTTATCTGCAGAAGAAACGCATCAGCATACGAATGAAAAAGAAGATATCTACCGTGAAATTTATGCACCGCATATAAAACCCGTTGCCGGATTAATTGATTTGTTAGAATTATTGCATCAACATAATATTCCAATGGTGATCGCCACGTCCGGCATTCCGGTGAATATTGAATTCATGCTGCAGCATATTCCTATCAAAAAATATTTTACAAACATCATTAACAGTACACATATTTCGAACGGCAAACCGCACCCTGAAATTTATCAGATTGCTGCAAAAACTTTGGGATTCTTTCCTGAAAAATGTATCGCATTTGAAGATGCGGTGGCGGGCATTCAATCAGCAAAAACAGCAGGTTTTAAAACAATTGCGTTAACCACTACACATCAATCTGCTGAATTAAATCAAGCTGATATTATAGTAAAAGATTTTACTGAGGTTACAATAGAAATGATGCAATCGATATTATTGAAAAATTAATTTTGTGATTCCTCACTATCGGTTTTAAGACTGGTTTTAAATTCTATGATGCAGTCCGGTCTGCTTTTAATCATTTTTATAATTAAAAAAGAAAAATCCATTTTATAAATAGTTTGGTATTGAATTTGAACTAAGCCTGTGAACCGCTATTTTTACATATAAAGTAAATGACCTGAAGAGATTTCTTAAAATACTGCGCTACACTTTATTAAGCATTTTTGCCCTGTTCCTCCTGGCATTCATTGCCGTTCAGGTAAATGCTGTTCAGAATTGGTTAGTCAAGTTTGCCGCCTCAAGATTATCAGCCGAGCTGGGAACTGAAGTCAGCATTAGAAATGTAAGCTTTTCACTGTTCAACAAATTGAATATGGAAGGCACTTTGGTGAGAGACAAGAAACAAGACACGCTTCTTTACGCAGGTGCTTTGAAAATAAGAATCACTGATTGGTTTTTTTTGAAAGAAAAAGCTGAATTAAAATATATCGGTCTGGAAGATGCAGTAATAAAATTACAACGCAGGGATTCTGTTTGGAATTACCAATTCATTGCCGATTATTTCGCATCACCCAAAGCAAAACAGAAAAAAGCTGGAGGTATAGATTTTGATCTAAAAAAAGTAGATCTTAAAAATGTTTCATTCTTTGAAAATGATCTCTGGCGGGGAGAAAGAATGAATATAAAAGTATCCAGCCTTTTATTAGATGCTGAGAAAATAAATCTCACCACAAAAAATTTTATTATTGATGAGCTCACAATTGATAATCCATATTTCTACATTTTAAACCTTCCGGGTTTACGGCCTGACTCTTTGATCCATCATATCAACCCTAAAGCAGATACGGGCTTGAAGATGAATCCGGGAAATATGGTTTTAAATATCAAAAAATGGCAGATCAAAAATGGCACGGTAAGTATTCTTGGCAATGAGCATCCATTCGATAACTATTTTGACGGAAGTCATTTAGTCATTTCCAAAATCAATGGAAAGTTTAATAATACAGTTTTATTAAAAGATACATTAAGAAGTGATGTAGAGATAACTGCAAAAGAAAGAAGCGGATTAGAATTAAAAAAATTAAAAGCAAAGTTTCGGGTAACGCCACAAATAATGGAATTTGCAAAATTAGATTTACAAACCAACAAAAGCAAACTGGGTGATTATTATGCCATGAAGTATAAAGCATTTAATGATGATTTTTCTGATTACATCAATAAAGTTGTCATGGATGCAAGGATTAAAGATGCCAAAGTAAGCAGCGATGATATTGCATTTTTTGCACCCGAATTAAAATCCTGGAAGAAAGAGGTTTCTTTAAGCGGTATTTGCAGTGGCACTGTTGCTAATTTTAATGTAAAGAATTTTTTTGCAAAAGCAGGTGGCACCACTTATATAAGCGGAACCCTTGCTATGAAAGGGTTACCGGATATTAATCAAACACAGATTGATTTTAATAACGGGGTTCTAAAAACAAATTATAACGACATCAGCATTTTTGCCCCTTCGGTAAAACAAGTCCATGTTCCAGATTTAGCTTCATTGGGAGATATTTTATTCCGTGGAAATTTTAACGGCACGATCTTGAATTTTAAAACAGCCGGAACAATCAGTACTGCCATCGGCGGATTGACTGCCGATGTTTCCATGCAGCTGCCGGATAAAAAAGACGCCACTTATTCCGGCAATTTGACTACAACACAATTTAATATCGGAAAATTTTTAAATTATGACCTTTTGGGGTTGGTTGATTTTAACGGAAAAATATCTGGCAGCAATTTTAACATCAACAAACTAAAAACTACCATCGAAGGGAATATAAGCCACCTTGATTTTAATGATTATACTTATTCAAATATTACTACTAATGGTACATTTTTGAAAAAATATTTTAACGGAGAAGTAAAGATCGATGACCCAAATCTTGATTTTAAAAGTCAGATAGAAATTGATCTGACAAAGGATCAGCCAAGCTTCAATATTCTGGGAGATCTTGTAAAATCAAGTTTAAAACCGCTTCATTTTTTTCATAATAATTTAGAATTAACCGGTTTGTTGGATGTGAATTTTACAGGAACTGACATTGATCATTTTAACGGTGCTGCAAAATTTTTAAACGCAAATATCAAGAGTGATGATGTGCTGCTTGGTTTTGATTCCCTTAATCTTACTTCATCATATATTGTTGATTCAGTAAAATCATTGCGACTCACCAACAATGAATTTACGGCAAATATTGATGGCGAGTTTAACATACTTGACCTGCCCAATAATTTTCAGTCATTCCTTCATAAATATTATCCGTCATATATAAATGCACCTTCCGCTTCACTGAAGAAACAAAATTTTACAGTTTCAGTTACCACAAATTTCATTGAACCGTTTTTGAAACTCTATGATAAGAAAATATCCGGCTTTAATGATCTGAGAGCAAGTGGAATTGTAGATACCAAAAAAGACAATTTTGAAATTAATATTAAAGTTCCATATGCCAGATATGATCATAATTCCATTACGGGTGTGGATATAAAAGGTACTGGTAATTCTGATAGTTTGGTAGTGATCGGTGAAGTTTCAAGTGTTCAGGCAAGCGACAGCCTGTCGTTTCCCAATTCTCGTTTCACTGTAAAAGCAAGTAACGATCATTCTTTTGTTTCGCTAAAAACCAGTGCCAGCAATACTTTGAATGAAGCAGACTTGAATGCAGATGTTTATACCATGAAAGACGGTGTGCGTGTTAAATTCGATCCATCTTCCTTTATTTTAAATGATAAGAAATGGTTTTTGGAAAAAGAAGGTGAGATAGTGGTAAGGAAAGATTTTGTATCGGCACAAAATGTAAAGTTTTCACAGGGTTTTCAGGAGATCACCGTTGAAACAGAAAAAGAACATGACCAAAGCAAAAATAATTTGATGGTGAAATTAAAAAATGTAGTGTTGGGCGATATCACTGCACTGTTTTTTAAGAATCCAAAATTAGAAGGCTCTGCATCTGGTGATATACATTTAGATAATTTTTACGGAAAGTTTAAAATTGAATCAGACCTGAAGGTTGAGCAGTTTCGTATAGATGATGATTCCATAGGTTTAGTCACTATCAAAGGCGGTTATGACTTGAATACCGGAGTAGTTCCTTTCAGTGTTCAATCAGCAAACAAAGGGTATAATTTTTCGGCAGATGGTTTCTATAATACGAAAGACACAGGGAATGCGCCACTTAATATCAATGCAAAATTAGACAGTACTCATATTAGTTACCTGAATAAATTACTGGTCGGTATCTTCAGCAATCTGGATGGATTGGCATGCGGGAATTTAACAGTAAAGGGAAACCCAAATTCGCCGCAATTACTGGGTCACATTAAATTGTATAAAGCCAATTTAAAGGTCGACTACACGCAGGTGAATTATAAAATAGATTCAGCGGATATCAAATTTGAAGAAGATGGAATTGACTTTGGAGAATTTTATGTTTATGACATGTACAAAAACAGGGGTGATATAAAAGGGAAATTATACGAGAAAGGTTTTAAGAACATGGATTTTGATTTTGATCTGTCAACAAATAAATTATTGCTGATCGATACAAAACAAAAAGACAATCAGCAGTTTTACGGCAGGGCCATCGGTAAAGCAAAACTCGGTTTCAAAGGACCGGAATCGAAATGTAAAATGACCATCATTGCTGAAGCAAACGATTCTTCACACATTTATATTCAAAATACAGTAAGTAAAGAAGGTGATGATGATTTTATTGTTTTCAAAAAATATGGAACAGAAATAGAAGCAGAAGAAAAGGATAAAAATTTTGACTTGTTGGTTGATCTCGATGTAACTGCCAATAAAAAAGTGGAGATCGATGTTATATTGGATCCTTTAAGCGGTGATGTGATCAAAGCTACAGGCGATGGGAGGTTACGGATAAAAGTAGGCACTACTGATCCTCTAACCATCAGAGGAAGATATGTTATTGATAAAGGAAAATATGATTTCAGTTTTCAATCATTCATTAGAAAACCATTTCTCTTAAAACCGGAATCGGGAAACTATATTGAATGGACCGGTGATCCGTTAAATGCAGATATTAAAATAGATGCACAGTACACAGCTGATAATGTAAGCATTAATGATCTGATCAACACACAATCATTGTCTATCAGCAGTGCCAGTAAAGTGTATCGAGGTCCAGTTTATGTAATCGCTTCATTGACTGATAAACTCAGCAAACCCAACATACATTTTAAATTAGATTTTCCGCAGGGAAGCCCCATTAAATCAGATCCCGTATTTTCTGAATTCATTAATAAGATCGAGACAGATGATAATGAAATGTTGAAACAGGTAACCTACCTTATTGTTTTCAACATGTTCGCACCTTATGGTCAAAGCAATAGCGCAGGTGTTATCAATGCAAAAGAATTAGGTGTAAATACACTTTCACAAATGATCACCAATCAACTCAATAAATCATTATCCAATCTATTATTCAATATTACACACGACAAAAGCCTTCATTTTGATGTAGGCACATCCGTGTACAGCAGCAGCAGTTTATTTTCACAAAGTCAGGGTGTACCTGCAAGTGGCAATAACGACCTTGACAGAAGCCGTGTGAATGTGAAGCTGAGTTACAGTTTCTTCAATGATAAAGTGGCTATAAGCTTTGGAGGAGATTTCGATTTCAGTCTGAACGCAGCTGCACAAAGCGGCAACTTCCAGTGGTTGCCGGATTTGAATGTGGAATATTATATCACAAAAGATAAAAAACTTCGTGGCATCATCTTCAGTAAAAATAGTCTGGATGTAAATGGTTCTGTTCTTGGAAAACAAAAGAGAACAGGAGTAGGTTTATCGTATAAAAGAGATTTTGAAAGAATATTCGGGAATAAAAAAGAAGAAATAAAAATCAAACCTCCAACAGATACCATTTCTAAAACAAACGGTGATTAGGGTAAAACAGGGTCCGGTATTTTTTTACAATTTTTCATTCGGTACACATAGAATTTTCTTACAACACCTTTATTTCTTATCTGATCAATAATGACCGGCTTTTCAATCGTTGTAAAATATTGTGCATACAATTCATTTGGATTGGATGGAACATTGGATGGGACAATACAATAAGCATCATCTCCTACTTGCAAAGAATTATTTGTTTTATTCAGCCATGCAAATTTGTGTAGCTCTTCAATGTTGCCGATACCGATAATTTGTAACCCGGATGTTCTTGCTGTATAAAATTCCAAGTGCCCGCCGGGAAACCATTTATTGATAATGATGGGTGAATGAGTTTTCATCCTTTTATTTTCAATATCATTTTCAACTAATGCTGCAAAACTTTTACTGAAATCTTTCCATCCCGTTAAATCCAATGTGGGACAGTATTCTCCGTAATTCTCAACTTTCTGGCTTCCGAAATTAATTGGCGATACACGAATAATAATCGTTGCTGCAATTAGGATAATCAGGATGAAAGAGGCGGCAACTTTAATGAATTGAGGTAAATAATCAGTTATTGTTTTTTTCTCAAGATATTGAGCTGCGATAAAAAACAAAGGGATATAAGCCGGGCCACTCCAATGCGGTAATGTTGGATTGAATAATGATATGACCCAAAATAAAAAGATCATTGGCACACTCAAACACAACAACCAACTATTCTTAAATGAAGAGAAAATATTTTTTTTGCGAAAAAAATAAATAATTGAAATGATTATCAAAATAAAAATCACAGGGTTTTGATATGCAAACTCTCCGAGTATTTCACGAATCAAGGAATCGAATTGTATCTCATGATGAGTTACTCTTTCCGAATGGAATTTATAAGTGATGAAATTATTTTGAATGTTCCAATATAAAATAGGAAGAACACAAATAACAGAAACAACAATTCCTGCATATAACCTCCAGTTCAACAGCCATTTTATTTTTTTGATGAGAATGAATAATCCAAAGCCAGCCCACAAATACAATCCATGCACCTTGCTCATGGAAGCCAATCCGATCACTAATCCCAACAATAACCAAAGCCATAATTTTTTATCTTCTTCATTGCAAATGATACGGCTCATCAAATACATGGAAGCAGTCCAGAAAAGCATTTGCGGTGAATCAGGCAGAATGAATAATCCTGCAATGATGCCTGTATAGACTGAAAAGTTATACAACAAAGCAGCATACCATCCCGTTTTCTCCGTGCTGATAATTTTGCCTGTTTGATAAATGAAATAAGTGGCGATTGCAGAACTGAGTATCGCACCCAAACGCATGGAAACATCACTCAGCCAAAATAAATTAAAAGTAGAAAGTCGGATCAATATCCCCACTATCGGCGGATGATCAAAATGATTCCAATCGGGCTGCAATGCGTAAGTATAATAATACACTTCATCATTTCCCAATTCAATCAATCCAGCAACAATTAATTTGAAAAGAATAGTGCAAAACAGCAAATAGAATAAACGTTGTTTGTAATTTATTTGCATGGTATCAAATTCACATCAATAAGTGAAGAATACTTTATTTATTTTCGATGAACCAGCGAACAGCCAATTCGTATCCTCTCAAACCCAATCCGATAATGCTTCCGGAAACTTTTGCAGAAACATGAGATATTTTTCTGAAATCTTCTCGTGCATGAACATTGGAAATATGCACTTCTACAACAGGCGTCTTGATGGCGGCAATCGCATCACCGATGGCAACGGAAGTGTGTGTGTAGCCGCCGGGGTTTAAAACAATGCCGTCGAAATCGAAACCAACACGTTGCAATTCATTGATCAATTCTCCTTCTACATTACTTTGAAAATAAGTAAATGTTACTGCAGGAAATAAATCCTGTAATTGTTTGAAATAAACATCAAATGACAAATTGCCGTAAACATCCGGTTCACGTTTACCGAGCAGATTTAGATTAGGACCGTTGATGATGGCGATTTTCATACCACGAATTACACGAATTTTTACGAAAAATGATGATATTATTTTTTTACTGCATTGTATAAGGCTGAGAATGCTCATTATTTTTTCCCGAACCATCTACTATTTTAGATGCGGTAATAAAATGCGGGCTGATTCGTTTATATAATCAAGGACCGTGAAATGTTTGTCAGAATTGAATTGTTGATTTGTAGTATTTCAGAATACAGAATTTGTACAATAATTACTACATAATGGCTTTTTCAGGTCATTTAACTTGTGACAGGATTTGAAATGAAATTAAAAAACAACCCTTATGAAAAAACTACTGGTTGAAATGGACTGGATCTTTGATTATCATTTTGCCTACTTTTTGTACAATAGTCATAATATTAATGAGTATTACGATTATATGCAGGCAAAATGGGGTTCACGGTATGCTAAAGCAAGCGGAGAATTGTAAAAACCATTAAAACAGAATCCCCGTAAACGACAAGTCATATTTTGATTTGATTAATGATTGCAGCCCATCAAACAAAAACATCCTGAGTTTAATAAAGCTCAGGATGTTTTTATTTATAAAATTGGCACGTATTAAAATCAATTGTTCATCATTGCCACAAAATTATCAAACAGATATCTGCTGTCATGCGGGCCCGGCGTGGCTTCAGGATGATATTGCACACTGAATGCAGGTTTATTTTTCAAACGAATACCTTCAATACTTTCATCATTCAAATTCAAATGTGTTACTTCTACATTTGGATGTTTGCGGACGGCTTCAGGGTCAACACCAAAACCATGATTCTGAGTCGTAATCTCACATAAACCGCTGATAATATTTTTAACAGGATGATTCAATCCTCTGTGCCCATGATGCATTTTAAATGTTGGGATATCATTTGCCAATGCCAATAATTGGTGACCCAAACAAATTCCAAACAAAGGCTTATTTTCTTCGAGGATTCCTTTAATTGTTGTGATAGCAAATGGCAATGCTGCAGGGTCGCCGGGGCCATTGGAAATAAAATAACCATCAGGATTGAATTCTTTCAATCTTTTCAATGTAGTATTTGCAGGATATACTCTTACATACACACCACGTTCAACCAAGCAGTTCAAAATATTTTTCTTGATACCAAAATCAAGTACGGCAACTTTCAGTTTTGAATTTACATCACCTAATTCATATTCTTTTTTTGTGCTAACCCCACTGGCAAGATCCAATCCATCCATGTCTGGGCAGTTGGCTAATTCTTCTTTCAGTTTTTCAATATCCGTAATTTCAGAAGAAATGATACAATTCATCGCTCCTTTTGTACGAACATGTGTTACCAATGCCCTTGTGTCAATTCCTTCAACAGCAACAATATTATTGGAGATCAAATATTCACTCAATGAACCTATTGCCTGAAAACGACTGAATTGTTCTTCGAGATTTCTTCCGATCAACCCGCGGATCTTTACAGTATCGCTTTCAACATCTGCTTCCTTCACACCATAATTACCGATATGAACATTATTCATAATCAGTATTTGACCGGTATAACTTGGGTCAGTAAATACTTCCTGATAACCGGTCATTCCGGTATTGAAACATAATTCACCGGTAGTAGTTCCGATTTTTCCAAAAGCCTGTCCGTAAAAAAAATGTCCGTCTGCTAATAATAAAATCGCGGGTTGTGATGTGTGGGCCATTATGGGTTATTCTGTTTTATGGTGCAAAGTAAAAAAGGCAAGACCAATAAGTCTTGCCTTTGTATAATAAACTTTTCAACATTTAATTTATTCAGCTGTTTTTTCTTCAATAATCGTTGCTTCTTCAACTTTTGCTTCTGCAGTTTCAACTTTCTTAGCACGACCACGACGTGTTTTCTTAGCAGTATCTGCAGGAGTTGCTGCAGTTTTACCATAGATCTCATTAAAATCAACTAATTCGATCATTGCTTTTTCAGCATTATCACCAGGACGAATACCTAATTTGATGATTCTGGTGTATCCACCTGGACGAGAAGCAATTTTAGGCCCTACAACAGTAAATAATTCTTTAGTTGCTTCTTTATCCTGTAAGTAACTGAAGATAACTCTGTGCTGATGACTGATCTGTTCTTTAGTTTCTCCTTTTTTGGTTTTAGTCAATAAAGGCTCAACATAAGTGCGTAAAGCTTTTGCTTTAGCCAATGTTGTTACGATTCTTTTGTGAACGATCAGTTGACTGGCTAAATTGCTCAGTAACGCTTCTCTGTGGGCTTTCTTACGGCCCAGGTTGTTGATTTTGTCTCCGTGACGCATGACTTTAAGTTTTATATATCTTGTACCGTGTCAGGAATTACAAGATGTGAGTAATAGCTTTTGCTTTCAGCATTTTGCCTTAAGCTTTCAGCTTTAGTTATCTAAATTATCCAATCCTAATTTCTGCAGATCCATTCCAAAACTCAAACCTCTTTCAGTTAATACTTGTTCAATTTCTGAAAGCGATTTTTGTCCGAAGTTTCTGAACTTCATCAGGTCTTCCTGTTCGTATTGTACCAATTCGCTCAAGCTGTTGATCTTAGCAGCTTTCAGGCAATTGAATGCACGTACTGAAAGATCCAGATCTTCCAATGGTGTTTTCAATACTTTGCGTAATTGCAATACTTGTTCATCAACAACATCTTCTTTCTTGTCTTCTTTATTATCGAAAGTGATATTCTCATCAGTAATGATCATCAAATGCTGGATCAAAATACGTGAAGCTTGCTTAACAGCATCCTCCGGATGAATTGTTCCATCAGTAGCAACATCAAGGATCAACTTTTCATAGTCAGTTCTTTGTTCTACACGATAGTTCTCAATTGAATACTTTACATTCTTAATTGGCGTATGAATTGAGTCAATTGAAATAAATCCAAATGGAGCATCTTTCAATTTGTTTTCTTCAGCAGGAACATAACCACGGCCTTTGGCAATAGTTAATTCAATTTCTAATTTAGAAGATGTATCTAAAGTACAGATCACCAGTTCAGGATTCATTACCTGAAAACTCTGTGATACTTCGCTGATCTGGCCTGCATTGAATTCTGTGCGACCTTTTACTGACAAAACAATCTTTTCGCTTGCAATATCATGATCAACATGTTTCTTGAAACGAACCTGTTTTAAATTAAGAATGATCTCTGTTACATCTTCAGTGATACCCTTAATGGTAGCAAACTCATGATCAACTCCTTCAATCTTAATGCCTGTAATAGCATATCCTTCCAAACTGTTCAATAATACTCTTCTTAAAGCATTACCGATGGTTAATCCGTAACCGGGTTCAAGCGGACGGAATTCAAATTGTCCTTCAAAATCTGTTGCTTTCTGTAAAACGATTTTGTCTGGTTTCTGAAAGTTTAATATGGCCATATTAAAACTTGGTTTTTATTTTTGATCTCTAAACCCACATGAGGCTTAAAGTAATTTATTTTATGAGAACCGGCTGCAGTGCAGCTTTTATGCTTTTCTTGCGTCGCACTCTTGTACTTCAACAATGCTATTAAGCTTATTTAGAGTACAACTCTACGATCAATTGTTCCTTGATATTTTCAGGAACACTTTCTCTTTCAGGGAAAGTGATGAAAGTACCTTTCTTTTCAGTTTCATTCCAATCCAACCAACTGAATTTAGGATTCTTACCACGAGACTTGCTAGTGATAGAAGAATTATGTTCGCTCTTTGGCTTGTAAGCAATCACATCACCCGGTCTGCAGGTGTAAGAAGGAACATTCATTGTTTCTCCGTTAACAGTGATATGCTTATGAGCTACTAATTGTCTTGCTTCAGGACGTGAAGCAGCCAAACCCAAACGATAAACTGAATTATCCAAACGGGCTTCTAATAACTTAATTAAGTTTTCACCGGTAACACCTTTGATACGTGAAGCTTCTTCAAATGTTTTGCGGAATTGGCGTTCTAAAACACCGTACGTGTATTTTGCTTTTTGTTTTTCTTTCAACTGTACAGCGTACTCACCAAGAGTTTTACGTTTTTTAGCTGCACCATGTTGACCCGGAGGCATACTGTTTTTGTCTAACCATTTGCCATTGCCTAAAATAGGCTCTCCGAATTTTCTGCAAATTTTGGTCTTTGGACCTGTGTAACGTGCCATAATTTTTTTCTTTTGATTTTTTGGTGACGATGTATTCTCATTAAAAATCTAAAATCGAGGATACACCCTTTATAAATAATGGAAATTGACAAAATCAATATCCAAAGTTATACTCTTCTCTTTTTTGGAGGACGGCAACCATTGTGCGGCAAAGGAGTTACATCTTTAATAGAAGTCACTTCAATACCATTTTGTGCGATAGAACGTATAGCTCCTTCTCTTCCTGCACCCGGTCCTTTTACATACACATCAACTCTTTTCAAACCTGCATCCACAGCTACTTTAGCAGCATCGGCAGCAGCCATTTGTGCAGCATATGGTGTGTTCTTTTTAGAACCTCTGAATCCCATTTTACCTGCAGAAGACCAACTGATCACCTGACCTTGTTTGTTTGTAAATGCAACGATGATGTTGTTGAAAGTAGCATTGATACGAACATCGCCTGCTGCATCAACTTTTACTACTCTTTTTTTGGCAGCGGTTTTTGCGCTGTTCTGTGCTTTTGCTGTTTTAGCCATAATTCTTTTTTGAGGTAATCTTCAAAAATGTTTCGCCTCCTTTTCTGCATCAGCAGAATTATCCAGCGAGTTTATAAAAAACCAAAAGCCCGCAGCAATTTGCTGAGAGCTCAAGGCTTATTTGTTTATTTCTTAGGTGCCTTCTTCTTACCGGCAACTGTTTTACGTTTTCCTTTTCTCGTACGGCTGTTTGTTTTGGTACGCTGGCCACGAACAGGTAAACCTTTTCTGTGACGAAGACCACGGTAACAAGCTATATCCAATAAACGCTTAATGCTCATTTGCACTTCACTGCGTAACTGGCCTTCTACCTTAAACTCACTTGAAATGATATTACGGATTGCACCTTGTTCTTCATCATTCCACTGGTTCACTTTTTTATCGAAGTCAACACCAGCTTTAGTCAATATATATTGAGCAGTTGAACGTCCGATACCATAAATATAGGTAAGACCAATTTCACCTCTTTTATTCTTTGGTATGTCAATACCGGCAATACGAGCCATATTTAAATTTTAATTTTTTACAAATGTTTATTAACCCTGGCGTTGTTTAAAGCGAGGATTCTTCTTGTTAATTACATAAAGCTTTCCCTTTCTCTTCACAATCTTACAGTCAACACTACGCTTCTTAATTGCAGCTCTAACTTTCATGAGTTTATTTTTTATCGCGTTTTGCTTTCGGCGTTAAGCGTTAAGCGTAATTTATTTATACCTGAAAATGATTCTTCCCCTGCTCAAATCGTACGGACTCATTTCAACCCCCACTTTATCACCCGGTAAAATCCTGATGTAGTGCATCCTCATTTTACCTGAGATGGTGGCCAATATTTCGTGGCCGTTTTCCAACTTCACTCTGAACATAGCGTTACTTAACGCTTCCAGAATAGTACCATCTTGTTTAATCAGCGGTTGTTTAGACATACAATTTTTGGGGCTGCAAAGATATTAGAATGCAACCGAAATATGAAAAATTCGTGAAGAAAAATATCGATTTTGTGGAAAATAACAGCAATTCAGGCTGCCAATAAGGCTTTGAGGTCAATTTTAAACCTAAAAAACTACAGAAATTGACCCGTAAAGCTTGATTTTGACTTCTTTAAATCTTTGGCAATTCCGGAAAATACCAGATTCCCGCCGGCATCTCCGGCCTCGGGACCAAGATCGATCACCCAATCTGCACACTTAATTATATCAGTGTTATGTTCTATTACAACTAATGAATGACCTTGTTCGATTAATGCATTGAAAGAGGACAATAATTTTTTGATGTCGTGAAAATGAAGCCCTGTTGTTGGTTCATCAAAAATGAACAAAATATGTCCGTGACCTTTGCCTTTACCCAAAAAACTCGCCAGTTTAACACGTTGTGCTTCCCCGCCTGAAAGTGTATCGGATGATTGACCCAATTTAATATATCCCAATCCAACACTTTGCAATGGTCTGATTGCATTACTGATATTCTTTTCATCTTCAAAAAAATCAATAGCTTCATCAACACTCATTTCTAAAATATCAAATATTGATCTGTTTTTGTACTGCACTTCCAACACTTCTTCTTTAAATCTTTTTCCACCGCAAACTTCACAGGTCAAATGCACATCTGCCAGAAATTGCATTTCTACAACTTGTTCACCTTCTCCTTTACACGCATCACATCTTCCTCCATCTACATTAAAAGAAAAATGTTTGGGTTGAAAGCCACGCAATTTTGATAAAGGTTGCTTTGCATATAAATCTCTTATTTCATCATACGCTTTTATATAGGTGATGGGATTACTGCGTGATGATTTACCTATCGGGTTCTGATCGATCATTTCAATTTGAGAAATATAATCCACATCGCCGGTGATCGCTTTATGGAATCCAACTTTCTCTGCAAACTCCCCTTTTATTTTTTGTAATGCAGGATATAATATTTGTTTTACCAAAGTTGTTTTCCCGCTTCCGCTAACGCCACTCACCACACATAAAACATTCAACGGAAATTGAACATTGATGTTTTGCAGATTATTTTGTCTGGCACCTTCAACGGTGATACTTCTGTTCCACTTTCGGATCATTTTCGGAACTTCAATTTGTAATTCGCCTTTTAAATATTTCCCAGTTAAACTTTCGGGATTAGCGATCAACTCATCATAATCACCAACGCAATGCTACGAGGCAAAGCATGACGCTTACAGACGAACGTGCTATACAAGCTGTGAA